>JBAVOF010000288.1:0-1787 GCA_049691835.1 Polyangiales bacterium | reverse complement strand
ACCGCCCGGCGCCGCGACGCTAACACGAACGCGAACATATTCAAGGAGCTGACCTGCCGCGTTTCTTCGGACCCCGGTTGGTGCAGAATTGCCCACCTACGCATCACGACTCACACGCGACGAGCTCCGGGTGATCGGTTTCGCCATCGATGTCGCCGTGCGGTCGCTCGACGAGCCGGAACTCCGGTTGCCCTAGAACGATGCGTCGGGCTCGCTTGCGCCGACGGGGGGAGGCGCAATCTGCCACGCGACGAAGCCAACCAACACGGTCGAGAGGTTGATGCAGACGAAAATCAACAGCCCAAACGCAACACCCTGGGCAGCCGGTAGTCCGAGCGCGGGAAAGACCAGCGCCAAGAACAGCTCACGAACTCCGATGCCTGCGATCGAGATCGGCATCAGGCCGAGGAGGCTCGTGGCGGACAGCAAGCTCGCGACATCGAGGTAGCTCAGGTCCACGCCGATGGCCCGCGCGATCAGCCAACCCTGCACGTAGTTGATGGCAAACGCCGCAGCGGTGAGAGGAATCGCGAGCGTCAGGCACTTCCGCACGAGCGAGCGCATCGAGCGAAGTACGTTTCCGTAGCTCTCATGCCAGCGATCGGTGAGCCGACGCAGCACCCAACCGAAGAGATCCGCAGGCCCTCTCACCATCAGTAACAAAGGCGCAATGAGGGCGATCGCCACTGCGACCCAGGTTGCCTGCGCCAGATCTCCGCGAAGGATCGATGCGAAGTGGACCAGACCGAACGCAGCTACCAAAGCTACGACGTATAGGTCGCTGAATCGATCCATGACGGTGGTGGCAAGCCCATCGCTGTATGGGACATCGATTTCCCGATGCACGTACTGGATGCGGAGTGCATCGCCGACGCGACCTGGAGTCAGCATGCCCAGGTATAGAGACGGCAACACGGCTGCATAGGTGCGCCGCAAAGGGTACGCAAAGCCCCTCGCGGCGAGAAGCCCTTGCCAGCGCGCCACCTTCAAGTGGATGACCGGAATGATCAGAGCGATGGCTGCTGCAAGGGGCAACCAGCTCGCGTGTTTCACCGCTTCCCAGAGCGCCGCCCTATCGTCCAACGACCAGATGACCAGGATCAGCAGTGCGGGGCCAGTCAGCCGGACCAGAAAACGCAGCCAGTTGGAACCACCTTTCATCGGCGCGCAGGACTATACACGGCGCGGCGATCGAGCGCCCGAATTCCCAAACTCCGCATTCGACGGTATAGGGCGGATCATGCTGAGCGCTTCCCGGACGACATACGCTGGCCTCATTGGGGTGATTCTGGTGTATCTGTGCCTCGCGCTGCTGCACGTGTGGATTGTCAGGATCTATCAACCGGGAGACGAGAAGCGTCACACGAAGTACGTCGTGGTGATCGAAACGAGCGATCGCCTGCCAACGGTCGAAGAAACGCGCGCAGCCACGCACCCGCCTCTCTACTACGCCTTGGTAGCGAAGACCGTCATGCGGGGCGTCGAGTCGACCGAAGGGATCGAAGGCGCAGTCCGAGCAGCGCGCTGCGTGTCCGTCTTTTTCGGCGCGGTTGCTTTGCTCTTCGCGTTTCTGATCGTTCGGCTGTTGCTACCGAACCACCCGGCGCTGGCCGTTCATGCGACCGGAATCATGGCAGTCATTCCGTCCTACTCGAACAACTGTGCGGTGCTCGGCAACGATTCGCTATCGCTGGCATCGCAGTTTGCGATGACCTACTTGGCTCTTTTGATCCTTCTGCGAGGCCCGAGCTGGCCGCGCTGCCTAATTCTCGCCCTCACTCTCTCCA
>JBAVOF010000287.1:0-7354 GCA_049691835.1 Polyangiales bacterium | reverse complement strand
TCGTCGTCGGGGCCGGGCTCTCTGGGCTGATGGCTGCTCGCGAGCTTCGAAGGGGCGGGGTGGATTCGTGTCTCGTGCTCGAAGCCAGCGGCCGGGTCGGAGGGCGGACGCTCAACATGCCGATCGGTAATGGGCACGTCGTCGAGGTGGGTGGCGAGTGGATCGGTCCCGGTCAGGACAGCATCGCCGCGTTGATGGACGAGCTCGGCATCGGCGCCTTCGACGCATACTATCGCGGTGATACCACCTACGACATCGAGGGCGCGATCTCCCGCGGCTTGCTGCCGGACATGAGCCTCAAGGAAGCTGCCGATTTCACGAGAGTCGCCTGGCAGCTCGATCAGCTCTGCAAGAAGATGCCGCTCGGCGAGCCCTGGCGCATGACGGGCGCAGCTGAGCTCGATCGGACCACGCTCGGCGATTGGCTGCGCGAGCATGCATCGAGCAGCTTCACGCCCTCCGTCTTCCGCTTGATCAGCCGCGCGGTCTGGGCGGGTTATCCAGAGCGCATCTCGCTTCTCTGGGTGCTTCACTACCTGCGTTCCGCCGGAGGCATCCTGCCGGTGATCCTCAACGACGGGGGAGCGCAGGACCAGCGAATCGTTGGCGGATCTCAGATCATCTCCGAGCGAATGGCATCGGAGCTCGGAGATCGCGTTCTTCTCGGACGACCCGTGCTTCGCATCGAGGACGATGCCCCGAATCGCATGCGGATCGTGACTCCCGTCGAGACGTTCAGCGCAGATCGGGTGATCGTCGCCATGGCTCCCGCTGACACGATGCGCATCGATTTTGCGCCGGCTTTGCCGAAGCCGCGCCTCGACTTGGCGGCCGGCTGGGCGCGCTTACCGCGCTTGCCACTCGTCAAAGCAGCCATGCTGTACCGGAGCCCGTTCTGGCGGGCAGAGGGCCTCAATGGCGCGATGCAGAGCGACCGCAGCCCGATCCAGCTCGTCTTCGACAACTCCCCCGAGGATGCATCGATGGGTGTGCTGAGTTGCTTTCTTTCGATCGTCGAGTGCCCAGATCTCGCGGACCGGGCAGCCCGCGAAGAGGGCCTGAAGCAGGAGCTCGCTCGATATTTCGGGCCGAAGGCGCTCGATGCGAGCGGCTACGTCGAAAAAGACTGGGCGACCGATCCCTGGATCACCGGCTGCATCAGTCCGCTGACGCCCGGTGTGCTCACCGCGGGTGGAGACCATCTGCGCAAGCCCAGCGGGCGCATCTTTTGGGCGGGCACCGAGAGCGCTGTACGCTGGTGCGGGTACATGGACGGCGCGATATCCGCAGGGGCGCGGGCGGCCGCGGAAGCTCAGGCCTCGCTTCGTGCCTAACTCGGGCTGATCGCGCTGCAGATCCAAGCGCGCGATTCGATGGGATCGATGACGGCATCGAGCTCGAAGTGAGCCGCCACGTTGACCGCCTTTCCGCGCTCGTAAAGCTGCTCGACCATGTGCTGGAACATCTTCTCGCGCTCCGCGGGGTTCTCGACGGCCTCGAGCTCCTTGCGAAAGCCCAGCTTGACCGCTCCCTCGAGGCCCATGCCGCCAAACTCCCCTGTGGGCCAAGAGATTGTGAACGCTGGAGCCTTGAAGCTACCGCCCGCCATCGACTGGGCGCCGAGCCCATACCCTTTTCGCAACACGATCGTGCAGAACGGAACCTCCAGCGAGGCCCCCGCGGTGAAGAGGCTCGCGGCGCGTTTCACCAGGCCGGTCTCTTCTGCGTCCGGCCCCACCATGAAGCCCGGCGTGTCGCATAGAAAGACGAGTGGAACGCCGAAAGTGCTGCAGAGCTTCATGAAGCGACTCGCTTTGTCCGCCGCTTCGCCGTCGATCGCCCCACCCAGGTGCATTGGATTGTTGGCGATGATGCCGACGGGCTTGCCCTCGACCCTGCCGAGGGCAGTCACGATCGCCGCTCCGAACCCGCCCCTGAGCTCCAGCACCGAATCGTTGTCCGCCAAGGTCTCGATCACCTTGCGAACGTCATAGACGCGGAGGCGGTTCTCTGGGATCGCCGAGCGCAAGAGTCTTTGGTCGGCGCAGCTCCAATTGCCGAGCGGTCCCTGAAAATAGGAAAGATACTTTTTCGCAGCCGAAACTGCCTCGGTATCGTCGTCGACGAGCACGTCGATCACCCCGTTACGGTACTGGGTCGCCGAAGGTCCGATCGCTTCCGGCGCGAAGACACCGAGGCCCCCTCCTTCGATCATGGCGGGGCCGCCCATCCCGATGTTGGATGCCTTCGTCGCGATCACGACGTCGCAGCAACCGAGGAGCGCGGCGTTCCCCGCGAAGCACCGGCCCGAATTGACGCCCACCAGGGGAACCTTCCCCGACAGCGCGGCGAAGTATTGGAAAGCCCGGCAATCGAGGCCTGCGACGATGGCGTGGTCGGTGTCGCCAGGACGTCCGCCGCCGCCTTCGGAGAACAGGACGACCGGAAGACGACGTTGCTCCGCAAGCTCGAGCATGCGGTCCTTCTTGAGGTGGTTCATCGTGCCCTGGGTGCCCGCGAGCACAGTGTAGTCATACGACACCACCACGCACTGCGTCCGCGACTCCCCGAAGAGCGCGCCGTTGATGCGGCCGATTCCGGCGACCATGCCATCGGCGGGAGTGCGTTTGACCAAGTCTTCCATCGAGCGGCGTCGCCGCTGAGCTGCAATCACGAGCGCGCCGTACTCGACGAGCGTTCCATCGTCGACGAGATCGGCGATGTTCTCTCGCGCCGTGCGTTGACCCGTTTTGCGACGTTCTGCGACCGCCTCGGGTCGGTTCGCGTCGAACCCAAACGCCAGCCGTGCCTTCAGGTCCGCGAGGTCGGGACGTATCTGGTCCAGGGGCGTTGGCTCATCGGCCGCCACCACGGCCTCGACATGCTCGGCCGTCTCCAACAAGAGCAGAGGATCTCCGGCTGACACCATCTGATCGGGACGAGCGAGCACCTCTTTGACGATGCCGCTCCGCTCCGCGCTGACGATGTGCTCCATCTTCATCGCTTCGAGGACCAGCAGCGCTTGACCCGCGGCGACCGCGTCGCCGACTCGAGCCCGGACTGCGACGACGAGCGCCTGCATGGGCGCCCGAACGTGGAAGAGGCTCTCGCTCATCCTCCCGTTCTAGCAGCTTCGACGCCTGCGACGCCGGGCGTTCCGCCATCCGGGTCGCCGGCGTCAGAGGCGCCACCGTGCAACTCTTACGCCGTGAAGTGAACATGAATCTCATTCACTTTTCCAAGAGGAGCAGGTACAGCTCTTGCGTGCGGCTGGGACTGACCGAATCTCTTGCGCGGCTCCCCAGCGTGGTGCGCTAAGGTTCGCGCATGGAACGCACGGAAAAGAACGTTCGGTTGGGGTTGACCTTGCCAGTCGGTGCGGCGGACGGGGCTGTGTCGCTTGCGCGGGCCGCACGGGACCGGGGCTATGACGAAATCTGGATGGCCGAAGTCAACGGGGGTGACGCGTACGCCCTGGCGGGTGCGGTCGCACAGGGCGTGCCCGGGATGCGCATCGGCACGGCGGTGGTCCCGGCGCAAACGCGGACACCGATGATGCACGCGATGGCGGCGATGACGCTCAGCCAGCTGACCCAGGGCAACTTCATCGTCGGGTTGGGGCTTTCGTCCCCCAACATCGTGCACGATTGGGCTGGTCAGCCGTACGACAGGCCGCTCACACGCATGCGCGAGCACGTCGAGGTCTTGCGGCAGATGCTCAGCGGGCAGAAGACCACGTATGAAGGCAGAACCCTTTCGGTCAGAGGGTTTCGCCTCGGGGGTGCGACCGTTGGCCAGGTGCCGATCTACTTGGGCGCGCTCAACAAGGCGATGTTGCGGCTGACCGGAGCGCTGTGTGACGGAGTGTGTCTCAACATGGTGCCGGAATCGGCGCTCCCGCAAGTCTTGACGGAGGTTCGCGCCGGTGCCGAGGAGGCGGGACGTGACCCAGGCGAGATCGAAGTCGTCGCCCGCCTTCATGTGGTGATGGTCGACGACCCCGCGATGGGTCGGAACCTCATCCGAACCGTCTTCGGCGCGTACGCGGCAACTCCGGGTTACAACAAGTGTTTCGAATGGATCGGGTTCGAAGAGGAAGCGCGGCAGATTCGGGAGGCGTTTGCGAAAGGTGATCGCGCGGGCGTCGCCAAGGGGATCACCGACAGGCTCTGCGACGCGATGGCCATCGTGGGGAACCGGGAGACGGTGCGTGCACGCATACGCGCCTACGCCGAAGCCGGCGTCGACGTTTGCGTGGTCAATCCAATTGCCGATCTCTCGGCTGTGCCCAAGGTCCTCGAGGAGATTTCCGGCTGCCTGGACGGTCTGGACCTGCGCAATGGCGGAGTGAGCAGGGCGACTTCGCGCGGCTCTTGAGCGCAGGCCAGCTTCGTGCTTTGGTTTGGCATGAATAGAGTCTTGCTCTTATTGCCGGTCCTGGTGCTGGGTCTACTGATCAACGGGGATTCATTCATCGGAAAAGCCAGCGCCGAAGCCAGCCCCGAGGCGGCGCATCAGCTTCGGCTTGCAACCCTGGCTCCCAGGCAGTCCGAGTTGGGTAAGGCGTTTCAGCAGCTGCGCAAAGGGCTCAAGGGGCTCACCGAAGGGCAGGTCGACCTCAAGATGTACGACGGGGGCGTGGCCGGCGATGAAATGACGGTGGTTCGCAAGATGCGTGTCGGCCAGCTCGACGGAGCCCTCTTGACCTCCACTGGCCTGGGCGCGCTCGTGCCACAGGTGCTGGTCCTTCAGGCGCCGGGGCTCATCAGCAGCTACCCGGAGCTCGATGATGTGCGCGCGCAGCTCGCTCCCGAGCTCGAGGAGCTCTTCGACAAGGCGGGGTATGCGCTGATCTCATGGGGCGATTCCGGCCAGATCCGGATCTTCTCTCAGCACAAGATCCAGCATCCCGACGACCTGAAAAACGTCCGGCCCTGGGTATGGCGAGGCTCGCCCACGATGAAGGCATTCATCGAAGCCGCCGGAGCCAGCGGGGTGAGCATGGGATTACCCGAGGTTTACTCCGCGCTTCAGACCGGAATGGTCGACACGGTGATCGCGTCTTCCATCGGCGTGCTCGCCTTCCAGTGGCACACGCGTCTCAAGACGATGACCAAGCCCGGCGGCGGGATCGTCGTGGGGGCGTACGTGATCAAGAAGGACCGCCTCGCCTTACTGCCCAAGGAGGCTCAAGACTACATTCGCAAGAGCGCAGCCGACCACGCAGTCGAGTTCCGCGAAGGCGGGCGAAGGCTCGACGAGGAAGCCACCAAGGCATTGCAGAGCAGGTTGAAGACGGTGAACCTCTGGCGCAATCAACAGGCCTGGCAAGCGGTACAGCGTGCAGCACGCGAGTCGCTCGTCGGGCGGCTGTACTCCAGGTCTCTGCTCGTGCGCGTGCAGGAAATCGTGGGTAAGAACTACTGAGGAAGAATATGCTTGGATTGAGAACTACGGTGTTGCTCCTGAGCTGTTTCGGAGCGTTCGGTTGTGGGGACGGCGGCCCGGTTGGCGGCGGGGGCACGGGAGGCTCCGGCGGCATGGGCGGCAGCGGTGGAACGATCGAGCCGGGACCGACCTGCATCGCGTTTTGCGCGAAGGTTCAGGGCGAGTGTCGCGCCTTCGACACCACCGAAGCAGCCTGTGCACAGGGCTGTCAGGCCAACCTCTCCGAGGAGCAGGCGGTTTCGCAGGCTTGCGGCGAGGCGGTCGAAGCGGTGTTTCTCTGCGCCACGGCGCTCGACTGTGACGACGTCTATGCCTGGAGGAACGCGGCTATTAGGCCCGTGCCGGAATACCCTTGCCGCGACAAGGTCGAAGCGGTCGGTGCGTTGCACGAACTCGATCCTGATTGCGCCAGCTAGGCGTGGAATTGGAAACGGGGCGCACACGTCCGTGTGCACCCCGTCTTGTCGTTGCGCGGTGCTATAGGTATGGGTCGCAGGCACCGCTGGCAGGCAAGCCTGAGCACCGATCGAACCCTGGCGTGCAATCCTCTATGCACCGGCACTCGATGCACATCGGGGAATTCGGATTCGCGCAATTGCTGTCGGCGCAGAGCGAGGCACTGCAGGCAACGCTCTCGCTGTAACAGGCCTCGCAACCTGCGGTGAGGTTGGAGCCCGTGATCGTGTTGATCGCGTCTGCCTGGCACTCCTGCACGCAGACGGTTAGAGCGGCGATCGTCGCTTGAGGGCAACCAGCCGCGTTGCCCGCGCAAGCGAGCACGGCAAGCGCCTGCTTGTTACAACCAGGCACCAGTGGCGGAACCGAGACCGTCGACCCGAATACGCAGTCGCTGGCGATTGCCGAGGCCGCCGCAGCGCCTGAGGACTCAATGCCGATCTTGTCGGTGTACTCGAGCGCGGCATACACGGCATCGTCGGCGTCGTTGGTGCACTCGCCCTCGGTGATGCCACCGGTGCCTCCGGTACCCCCGCCACCGGTGCCGCCGGTGCCAGTAATGCGCGTGCAGAGGCCGCTGTTGATATCGACTCGTTGGCCGACGGGGCATCCCTCGACCGGTGGTCCGCTGTTGCAGGCCGCGGTTGCGCTGGCCAGTCCGAGAACCCAAAAAAGATTGGTGAGCTTCATGGTTGGTTCCTTTCTATTGGCCATACCCGACTAGAAAATCATCGCAGCGCGCATCTGCACAGTCCAGAGCCAGGCATCGTTGAAGCCGGCGTTGGTAAACGCGTCCTTCGGTTGCATCATGCCCGATTCGAGGTCGATCCAGACGATGTCCTTGGCGCCCATCCTGGCCCGGATGGCGAGGTCTGCCTCCCAGCCAAGAAAACAGTTCGACGAAAAGCCGCAGTGAGCGTCTTGATTACCAGCACCGTAGACGAGCGGGTCGAGAGCGCTCGCCCAGCCCACGAGGACCTGCGAATGCACCTCGAGGCCTGGGACGATGGTGAAGCGGAAGCTTGGCATCAGGTATTGGGAGTTCCAGACGCTGCCGTTGGCTCCGATCTCCGCCGCACCGAACGGGGCGAGTTGCTGAAAGGTCAGGGCCTTGAGCGCAACCTGGTACATCAAAAGGCCGACCTTCACGTTGGTATTGAACCCGCGGCTCGTGAGCTTGATGTTGTCGGGCTTCTCCCCGAAGGAGAGGAGATCGTCGTCGCCCGACGACCAGCCACCCTCGAGCTGTGCCTTCCAGCTACCTTCTTCCATGACGCCGATCCGCGCGAGAATGTTGTGGATCCCCGCCTTTCCTTCCTGGCAGGGTTCAGGGGGACAGCTCGGGCTGACGCCCGTTTGCGGCCCCGAGAAGCCCAGCGCACCGCTGTGGCCGAGGATGGCGTAGTACTCGCCCTCGGTCGTGATCGCCAGGTTCCGCTTGTTCTTGAGC
>JBAVOF010000286.1:0-6509 GCA_049691835.1 Polyangiales bacterium | reverse complement strand
TGACGGCGTCGTCGCTGCTAACCGTTACGACGAGCACGTCGCCGAGGCTTCGCGCAAACCGGAGGTAGCGAATGTGACCTGGATGAACGATGTCGAAGCAACCGTGACATTGAACCACGGTCTTTCCTTCCTGGCGCAATCGAGCTCGTCGCGCGCACAGATCCGGGATGGAGAGAATCTTCTGATCAGATTCAGGCGTTCGCACGGGCCGAGCTCCATTCAATGAGAACGTCGATCAGGGCATCTCGGTCCGCCGGGTCGAGCTCCGGGGACACCGGCAGGCTGACGATCCGCCGAACGAGTGATTCGGTATGCGGTAAGCTCACTGGATCGAGGGAAGCGAGTGCCCTCTGCTGATGAATGGGAATGGGGTAGTGCACCTTGAGGTCGAATCCTCGCTCCGCCAGATGAACGATGAGTGCGTCGCGCTCATCGTGCCTGATGACGAATGAGCTGAACGCGGGTTCGCATGAATCGGTGATTGCGGTCAGCTCGAAAAACGGCTGAAGGGCTTCCCTGTACGCCGCTCCATGTGCGCGCCGTGCCGCCGTCCACTCGTCCAAGTGAGGCAGCTTCACCTGGAGAATGGCGGCTTGGAGTGTATCCAGACGCGCATTCTCGCTAGCGAAGTCCACTTGATCGCGATCGCGATGTCCAAGCGAACGGAGTTGGCGCAGGAGCTGCGCGCGGTTGCCGTCGGCGGTCGTGATGAATCCGCCATCGCCACACGCAGCCAAGGTCTTCAGAGGGTGAAGGGAGAAACAGCCAGTGCCGAAGCTGCCCACGCTCCGACCTTGATAGGTCGCGCCGATCGCCTGGGCGCAGTCCTCGATGAGATGAAGTCCGTGTTCGCCGCAGAAACGTTCGATGGGAGTCATGTCGCAAGCGATTCCGCCGAGATGAACCGGGAGCACCGCCTTGGTTCGCGGGGTCAGCTTGGATGGCAAGAGTGCAGGATCCATTAGGGCAGTCTCGGGATCCACGTCGATGAAGACCGGCGTCGCACCAATCAACATGATCGAGGTGGCAGTCGCCACGTAGGAGTGCGCCACGGTGATGACCTCGTCTCCAGGTCCAACTCCCAACGCGCGCATGGCCAAGGTCAGTGCGGCGGTCCCCGATGCGACTCCGATCACGTGCCCGACGCCGAGCTTGTCGACGAGCTCACGTTCGAGCGCGTCTACCTCGGGCCCGTTGATGAAATGTCCGTGACAAAGCACGCGATCGACGGCCTCGAGAATTCGAGGCCGAAGCGCCGCGTTCTGCTTCACCAGATCGACGTAGGGCACCATGGTCATGAGGCTTGCTTTGCGATGCTTCTCCAAACGTCGGGCCGGGCCTTCATCCATGCCACGTTCCGGTACACATCGGATCGACTGTCTGGCACTTGGCCCGCGTCGTAGGCGTTCCGAAGCTCCCTCACCGCCATGACTAGGTCGCGTCGTGCCTCGAACCCGAGTTGCACCCGGGCCCTCTCAGCGCAGAGATGATACGAACGCGGGTCGTCCGAAGGGACCGTCTCGATGGGCAGGGACGGATCGAGCTCGTCTCGAATCATCTCGGCGAGCGACATCACCGATGCGTTCTCCCGGCACACGTTGAACGCCCGGCCCGAAATCGACTTGGCGGGCGCAGCCAGCAGCATGCGGTAGAAGTCACTCAGATCGCGAACGTGCACGTTGGGCCGCATTTGTGCTCCGCCGAACACGCGAATGCGACCGTCCGTGAGACCTTGGTCGGTCAACAGGTTGATCGTGAGGTCGAGACGCAGGCGCGGTGAGTAGCCGCAGACGGTTGCGGAGCGCACGGAGACGCCAACGAAGCGGTCATCGACCAAACCGTTCAGGATAGCTTCGCCCTCGGCCTTGCATTCGGCATAGATCGTGATCGGTTCCAGGGGCAGCTCCTCGGTGACGTTCTCCGTGTCTTTGACTCCGTAGACGCTCGCGGAGGAGGCGTACAGGAACCGTTTGACATGGTGCTGCTTGGCGGAATGCATCAAGTGTTCCACCGCATCGAGGTTGACGCTGCGGGTCACCTCGGGGTCCAGCGCGGAGCTTGGATCGTTCGAAATGGCGGCTAGGTGCACGATTGCGTCGAACCGACGCTCGCGGAGCACCGAGTCCACGTACTCGAAGTCGCGGATGTCGCCCTGTAGGCGTCGGCAACGCTCGTGGATGACTGGGTCGCAGCCCGGATCGGATCCGTAGAGATACGCGTCCAGCACGGTGATCCGGTGGCCGTCGTTCACCAGGGCCGGAACGAGCACAGCACCGATGTACCCCGCGCCACCGGTCACGAGGATTTCTTGGTTCGACATTTCCACCCCTTGTGCTCATTACGATATCCTATCCCCTGGATGAATGAAAAATGACGACATCTGGGGTCCTCTTCGACATGGACGGGGTGCTCGTCGATTCCGCGTCCCTACATGTGCGTGCGTACGAACGTGTTTTCTGGACGACAGGGCTGCCCTTTCCGGACGTGGCAAGAGCGGCTGTTTTCCAGGGAAAGGCGCGTTCAGAGGTGCTCGATCTCGCGCTTCCGGCGCACGAAGCCGAGCTCAAACGACGGCTCTCCGAAGCCAAGCCCGCAGCATTGAGAGCGATTCTCGCCGACGCTGCGGACTGCAGCATGCCGGGTGCTACGGACACCGTGCGTGCGCTGGCGGTCGCTGGTGTCCCGATGGGAGTCGTCACCAACAGTCGAAACCCAGAGCTCTGGATCGAGAAGATCGGAATTGCGAATCAGATACAGGTCCTTGTTACGGGTGACGATGTGACATCGCCCAAACCGTCAGCCGAGGGATATCTCCTCGGCGCAAAGCGACTTGGTGTACCTGTGGAGCACTGCCTCGCGATCGAGGACTCGTACGATGGGTGGGTCGCGGCGAAGAGCGCGGGGATGCGAGTAGCCCTCGTGGCGGAGCAGCGGCCAGGGTGGCTCGATGCCGATACTCAGGTGATGCAGCGGCTCGATGCGGAGCGAATTCTGCAATTGCTTGCGGTCAGCACGACACACCGACCTTAGGATCCCACCAGCCCGAAGGCTGAGCTACCCGCGAGCCTGCGCCGACAAGACGAGGGGGCGTACCGGATAGAGCACCCGAGGCACCGTCAGCCAGGGAAGACCAATGACAGGGCGAATCGGATCGCGCCAGCGCGCGCTGGGTGGGTCCGGGTAGTACACACTGACGTCGCTGAAGCTCTCGTGCAGCAAGAGGTCGCGATAGAACTCGCCCGGGTGCATGATGACCAAGGGGATATCCATGAGACCCAGGACGAGCCTCGTGATGGGTGCGGCCACGGCTTCTGCCCAGTAGACGGGCCGACGCACGGAAAACTCGCTGATCCAAATCCGTCCGCCGCTGGTCAGTACGCGCCTCGCTTGGCGGAGTGCATCTCTAACTGCAGTTCGCGCGGCTCTCCATGATTGATCCGTGATGTGATGCAGGACTAGCGGGAGCACGACGTGGTCGAAACTACCGTCGGGGAAGGACAGCGCGCGCGCATCGCCCAACACGGTCGAGATGCCCGCCTCTCGGTGGGGTCGAAGCATTTCCTCGGACACATCCAATACGACCAAGTCGAGCTCGGACACCGCCTTGTGCGAGTACCGCGGCCAGAGTCCTCCAATCGAAAGCACGCGTCCGCGAACACCCTCTTCGATGTAGCGAGCAGAGAGCTCGTTGACGGTGCCCATTCCGGCATCGGTTTGGTAGTACGCCCTTGCATTGGTGTTGAAGAACTTCGTCGGGTCCAATGGATTCTTCCTAGCTCCGGCCTTTGAACGATGGTCTCACTTCATCTCCTCGGGGGACGGGATCGGCGCTGCGCTTCCGGTATTTCCATCGGGTAGACCCTGCTCGGCGGCGGTCGCCAACGAAACGAAGGTTGGCTGACAATCCTTGGTCCAGAGCATGACTAGGCCCTGACGATTGGGGTGCCGCTCCATGAACTTACGATCGTGTTCGATGGAAAGATGGTTCACCCAAAGGACCTGGTTGCGGAAGTCAGGGTCATTGACCTCTTGCGCGAATCGGAAGTGCCGCGTGTACGTGCATCCCGGTGGAATGAATGGACGCCGCACGAAGACGATTGCAGGCGCCTCGATCGAGCGACTCGCGGTCTCGGGTCGCCGAACTACGTCGCTCACTTCGTTTAGCGCGTACGCTCGAGGCGGCACATAACCAAACAGTGCTGACACAACTAGACCGAAGCAGAGCGCTAGAGGAAGCCGGACGACAAATGGCGACGACCTCATGGATCGAAGGGCGTTCGTCAAGCGATCGATGCCGAGTGCGGATAGCAAGACGATCGGGAGCGCGATCTCCGCATAGTGGACTGGTCCAAACGTATCGATGCCAGGGCTGCGCACGAAGCAATGCACCACAGCAAAGCCGACGATCATCATCCAGAGGATCCAGGCTCTTTGGTTCTTCCATGCAGCGAACGGCAAGAATACGAATGCGCACGGCCAGCCGAAAAGCGCAAAATTGACTCGAGTCAGGGCGACCCCCGTTCTGGCCAGGGCGAGGTCTATCGCTCCGAAACCAAAGGATGGTGTCCAGTCATCCGGCAGCGACGTCCATGCAGCGAAGTGAAAGCCATTTTCCCGAGCGTAGTCGCCCGCCCGTTTATAGGAGACATACGTGATGCTCCCATTCTGCAGCGCGTTGACCGCGAGAAACGCCAGTGCGAACAGCAATGCAGGCCCGGCGAACGCCAGGATCGCCCCCCGACGCTGCTCGGGGTTGGCTGTTGCGATTGCGGCTGCCCAGACGACGAGTAGAGGAGCGCCGACGCCAACCGCGGACGCGGGACGGATGAAGAATGCCACCGAAAACGCAGTCGCAATTCCAAAGTGCAGCCACCACGACAGGTCTCCTCGGTGGACGCGGACCGTTAGGTAGGCCATCCACGCCAGAGCGAAAAAACACGAGGTATGGGACAACTGAGTTGCGGCCGTAAACTGGATCATCGGAGCGGACATGAAGAGGAGTACTCCGACCACAGCGCAGCGGCGGCCTGATAGCTCGCGCAGAGTGAGAAAGATCGCCGGCACCGTGAGCGCCGAGTACAGCGGATTCATCAATCCGGGGACACCGAGCGCAAGTCCCGGCGCAAGCAACGCTGGCCAACCCAGGAAATACTGGGAGTAAAACTTACCATCGTTGATCAGGAAGATGTGATCGAAGAACAGCTTCATCGGTGGTGAGTCGGCATAGAGACGCCCACCGAGGAGTAATCGCGAGGAGAATCGATAGACGGACTCGTCATCGGTCAGGTCCGCGCCGTGGAGCAGCCGCCAGTGGATCAGCGCCGGAACGGCGAACGCGATCGCGCTAAACGCGACGATGAGCTGACGATCCGGTGTCATTCGAAGCTGCGCGTAAGTCTCCTGCGCCCAGTCTGCGTCGGTGAGAACAGCGAACGCGCAGCCAAAGCACAGAGCAGAAATCGAACCGAAAAGCGTCCAAAACACGAGGAAGTACGTGTACGAAGTGGACATGAACGTGATGGAACCGAGCCGCAGATGGAACCAATCGAAATAGTGGGCACCGACCGACCAGAAGATCGCCAGGGCGAGAACCGCTCCAGCCACGAAGGAAGCGACGACCCAAGGTCGCCGAGCAAGTCGGTCTTGGACGGTCATTCCGGCCTCGGACGGATCGAAAGCAAGAGGTTCGACTTCATTCCTAAGAAGCGATGGAACGTGAGCTCTGCCATGTCTCTCACCTCAGGGCGTAGCAGATCGAGGAACTGCGCTGCATCCAGGAGGTTCAGATTCTCTTCCTTCGCGAAGAACTCGAATCCAGCCGCTGCATAGATCCGTCTGTAGACATCGGGCGGCAGATAGTGGAGCAGGGGGGTGACAGTGTGGAACTCGATGGGGTGTCGTCGGTTCGGCGTTGTGACGAACGCCCGTTTTCCAACACGGAGTATTTCGTCAAGAAAGGCACGCTGCTGCTCCCGCGATCCGACATGCTCGACAACCGCATTGGAGAAAACGAGGTCGAACGATTGATCGTCGAACGGCAAAGGTGCGTTGCGTGTGACCTGCACATACTCGTAGTGCGGGAATACGTCTCGAAAGACGTCAGGATCCTCGAGGCCGGCGGCGACGATCTGCCTTGGATATGGGTATCTGGAGTGCAGAAAGTAGTCTCTCGGATCGGTGAGCGAGCCATTGGTGCCAACGTCGAGCACGCGCCAGTCGGGCCGTGGCGGGAAAGCTCGTGCGAAATGCTCGTAGATCTTTGCCTGTTCGTTTCTCAGCACCCGTTGAAAAATCGAACGTGGGAGTGCCTTGGTGCGGTAGTCGATGCTCTTGTGCGCCGAGGCATCCATCCTCGAGAATTCTCATGCGTTGGGACGTCGGGGGTCAAGAGATCGACGGGGTCGTAGCACCGCCACGGGGCGTAGAAGCACACCGATAGCAAATTTATCGTCCCAGGGGAGCGGATGTCGTGTCGAGTAGTGGCCGCGTCCAGCGGAGGTGTTCAATAC
>JBAVOF010000285.1:0-8486 GCA_049691835.1 Polyangiales bacterium | reverse complement strand
GCTCTATCCGAGGTCCCCGAGGTCTTGACCGCCGAGTGGCTGCAGCGAGCCGACGAAACAAACGACATGCAACGACTCTCCGTGCGCGAAGAGCAGCTGAGCCGAGCGATCGAACGCGAGCTCCCTGCCTTGAAAAAGTTGGTGCCCGCCGACTATTTCTTGCTCCTGCTCGTGCAAGGAAAGAGCCGTCTCAGCGACCCGGTCGACGTATTCCTCTGGGACCTCGGAAGCCACAAGCTCGTTTTGCGATCGCGGACCCAGAACCGCGGACGCTTGATCACCGTGCGCAGCCAAATCGGCCCGAGCTCGGAGTCTGCCAATGCGGCCGGTGATCCAATCGTGACCGCCGACTGCTCCATCGCCGCGCACATCAAGGCGCAGCTCGGGGAACCTACGATGGACCGGGCAACGCCGGACTGACGGACTTCGTCTGCGCGTATTCGATCCGTTCGAGCCAGCTCGCTGCCTCCGCGCTTGCCGAGCGGCTGGTCCAAGCCCTGCTTGCCCAGGCTGCGGCGGACTCGGGGTAGCGGCCCAGTGCAAACAACGTGATTCCCAGAAGGCGATCCAGCTCGTGCTCCAGTCGAAGCGTGGGCAGGCCAAGTCGCTCGGCGTCCTGTAGCAGTGGGAGGGCGAGCGCAAATCGGTTCTGTCCGATCAGCTGTCGCGCTTCCAAGTATTGTCCGAGACCATCGTTTCGAAGCGTCGCCAAGGCGTGCGCCAGATGTACGACGACGGGGCTCGATGATCTGTCGAGGAGCATCTCGTAGATCAGCGCGCGCTCCGCGGGCGATGCGTCGAGCGCGAGCTTCTTTACCTCGGTTTGACGCGCGGCCCCTTCGGTTCGCGGGATCAGGAGCAGCTCGGCGTAGCGGTCGGCCGCGTCATCGAGCTTGCCCAGGGTCCAACTCGCGTCCGCGTAGTGCTCGAGAGCCGCAGCCACCACCGGTTTGGGAGCGTTCATTGCAGCCCGAAGTGCGTCGAGCTCTTCCAGAGCGGCCGCGTCGTCTCCCGCGCGCGCAAGGGCACCGACCAGCGCTGCGCGGGCCTGGGCTTCGTTCTCGTCGATGTCCAGGATCGCGCGACAGGTGGCGACGGTGCGGACGTCGTCCTGCGCAGCCTCATCTCCCGAGAGGTCCGCTCGAAGCTTGGCTAGCTCGTGGGGGCATACCGCCGAGAAGATGCTGGGCTGCGCAAGCTCGAGTTCTGCGATGCCACGATCGTTCGGGGTGACCGGCACCTCTGCGAGATACGCGTGCCACTGTGCCTCGAGCTCATCGAGGCCATCGATCACGCCATCGTGATATGCCCGCAGGAAGGCTTCCATTCCACGCGTCGCGACGAGGAAGCGAACGATCGACCCCGCGGCCATGTAGGCGCGGCGGGCGGGCAGGGTGGAGAAGCGAACACTCATCACCTCGCTTGCAGCGGGCAGCTCCTTTCGGTCCATCATGATTCTCGACCATTGGTCGGGGTCGAGATCGTCTCGGATGTCCCAGGCGAGAGCCACGGCGGCTCCTTCGGTGATACCCGGATTGGGTAACAAACCACCGAAGGTCGCCGCGACCGCAAATGGACCGCGACCAGCGGGTGCGAGCACGGCGTGTGTGATCTCGTGCCCGAGCACTGGATGCGGCCAGCTCGACATTTGCAGGTAGACCTCACGCCGCCAAGGCTTGGCGATCAATGTGCGCCCGACCCCGATCAGGTCCTTTTTCTCATCGTGAGTCCGAAAGAAGAACGCCGTCACCGGTTCGATGGAGGGCATCCCAACGAGCGTTCCGATTCGTTCCACATGGAAGTCACAATCTTCGAGCAAGCGCGCCGCGTCGTCTGGAAGCGTCTCACGGGGTAGGTGCACCACGCAGTGCCTGCCGCGCTCTGTCTTGCCCAACTTTTCGATCAAGTAGTCCTCGCTCACCCAGTGACCGAGCTCATCGCCCTTCCAATAGGATGCGAACACCATTCCCAGTGCACCCAGGCAGACTGCGATCGCCCAGAGCTGCGCCATGCTGCGATATCTGGGCTCGAGCTTGCCGCGGTCCGAATCCCAAAGGGTATCGAAAAGCAGCGCGAGCGCGAGGACGGCGACGAGGACCGTTGCCCGGTAGCTCAGATATGCAGGGGGAATCCGAACGAGGTCGTCGTAGATTGCACCTGGGAAGTAGCCGGCGAATGCGCCGAACACGTAGACCGTTGGGGTGGTGTAGAATGTCCACAAGCCAAGCAATGCGGCGGCGACCGGGATTGCACCGGCAAGCCATGGGGCCAGGCGCGGCCGACTCGTCAATCCGGCGACCCAGACGCCCGCCGCTGCGCCAAGGGCGCAGCCGAGCGCAGGGCCCAAGACCATGAACGCAAAGCCTTCCCCCGGCGCACACTGCCGGACTCGAACTGAGCTCAGTGCGAGCAGCACGACCGGAATTGCCCAGATCAGAAGGGCTGCTCCCATCGCCCGAAGCATCAGGTCGATGCCGCGGATCCCACGGTTGCGCGTGGTATAGTCCGCCGCCGTTGCAGCCGCCCAAGGCGGAAGAAGCACGCCCAGGGTTAGGGCGCTTTCGACCCCATGCACTGCAAGCAACGGGACCGACGCGAGCACGACGCCAACGATGGCCGCGACCAGTGCGCTCAATCGGAACGTGAACGAGCTCGTCACGGGCTATTCGGCCGCCGCCGGAGCGTCCGGCGGGTCGACGACCGAAACCAGCCGCAACACCTCGTCGACCCGAGAAACGAGACAGATCTCGAGATCCTCCCGGACCTCATCTGGGACGTCCTCGAGGTCGGCTTCGTTTCGTTTCGGCAGCAGGATCCGGGAAACTCCCGCTCGATGTGCCGCGAGACACTTCTCCTTGATGCCGCCGACTTTGAGCACGTTCCCGCGGAGTGTTATCTCGCCGGTCATCGCCACGTCTGGCCTGACCTTGAGCTGCGTGAGCACCGAAGCCAGCGCCACGAACAACGGGATGCCGGCAGCAGCGCCATCCTTGGGCACTCCTCCTGCCGGTAGGTGCACGTGGATGTCACTGTGGCTGACGAAATCCTCCGCGAGCCCCAGCTCCTTGGCGCGCGCACGCACGAACGTGAACGCTGCGGCCGCGGACTCCTTCAAGACGTCGCCCATGTTACCGGTGAGATGGAGCTTGCCGGTGCCAGGCATTCGGGTCGCCTCCACGAACAGGAGATCGCCTCCTGCGGGTGTCCACGCGACACCGGTAGCCACACCCGCCCTCGGGATTCGCTCCGCCTCCTGCCTGCGGGCAGTGGCGGCGCCGAGCACGCTTTCGATGAATGGCGGGTCCGCCATGATCGACACGTCCTCGCCATTCGCAAGCCGAACGGCGATGGCGCGGCACACCGCGGCGGTCTGCTGCTCGAGCTTTCGGACGCCTGCTTCATGGGTGTAGGAGTCGATCATCATGTCGATGGCTTCATCGGAGAAGTCGAGGCGTTCGGGCGATAGACCGTGTTCGCTGAGCTGTCGTGGGATCAAGAAATCGCGAGCGATCGACCGCTTTTCGCGCGGCGTGTACCCGGGTAGCTCGATCACTTCCATGCGATCGAGCAGAGCCCCGGGGATAGTGCTCTTCTGATTGGCCGTCGCGATGAACATAACCTTGCTAAGGTCGAACGGCAGGTCGATATAGTTGTCGGTGAACTCGTGGTTCTGTTCCGGGTCGAGCACCTCGAGCAGGGCGCTGGCTGGATCGCCGCGCTGGTCCATCCCGAGCTTGTCGATCTCATCGAGAATCATCACGGGGTTCTTGGAGTTGGCTTGCTTCAATCCCGAAATGATCCGACCCGGAAACGCGCCGACGTAGGTGCGCCGGTGTCCGCGCACCTCGGCTTCATCGGATACCCCACCCAGCGAGACACGAACGAACGCCCGGCCCGATGCACGCGCGATCGATCGCCCCAACGAGGTCTTGCCAACGCCGGGGGGGCCGACGAAGCAAAGAATCGGGGCGCGTCCATCACGGCGAAGCCTGCGAATCGCGATGTACTCCACGATTCGGCGCTTGGGGATCTCGAGACCGTAGTGGTCCTCGTCGAGAACCTGCCGCGCCTGAGACACGTCGAATCGGTCTGGGTTCGTCTTCGCCCATGGCAGGTCGGCCAGCCAGCCCACATACGCCCGCGCTACTTGGTACTCGCTGCTGGCGGCGTTCATGTTACCCATGCGCCGGAGCTCGCGCCGTGCAGTCGCTTCGGCTTCGCTCGAAAGCCGTGCTAGCGCGATTCGCTCGCGAAGGTTCTCGATGTCGTCCTCATCGACGTCAGTCTCACCAAGCTCCCGACGGATGGACTTGATCTGCTGCCGCAGTAAGTATTCACGCTGCGAGCTCGACATCTCCTCTTCGACCATGGTCGAGATCTCTTGCTTGACCCGAAGCACCTCGTTTTGACGAGCCACCTGCTCGAGCACCAGGCGAACGCGCTCTCGGATGTCGAGAGTCTCGAGCACTTGTTGCTTGGATTCGTTGGAAACCGGGAGGTTCGATTCGATCAAGTCCGCTAGCGCGCCGGGCTCACGCACGTTGTCGAGGATGTGCAAGGACTCCCGCGAGGCCGTTGGGAGCTCGTGGAGCAATTGGCGTGCCGACTCCCTGAGGTGAGCAGCCAGGGCCTCGATCTCGACGTCGACGGACGGTGCCTCGTGGTAGCGGTGTACACGGGCGCGCATGGTGGGGTGGCGTCCCAGCGGTTCTTCGATTCGCATCCGGCTCACCCCCTGGAGCACCACGCTGTACTGCCCCGAGTTGAGCCGGATGACCTTCAAGACCCGGGCGATGGTCCCGGTGTGGTAGACCTGGTCGAAGGTCGGGTCTTCCACCTCGGGCTTGTGTTGCGTCACCACGCCGATGGCAGGCCGTTCGCGCCCACAGGCTTCCTCGATCAGGCGCACCGACCGGGCCCGGCCCACGTTGACCGGAACGACCGTCGCCGGAAACAGCACCGAGTTGCGGAGCGGCAAGATGGGCAAGATCGGCTCGGCGCCGGCGGGAAAAATCGAATCCGTCATGGGTTTTGCCAACGATATTCGAGATCTACGCCGTCAGCAACGGGCCGGCGCAATCCACTGGCGTCGGCAGCGGTCCGCTGGTATCAATCCGGCGCCCGAGATGGTGGGACGGAGATCGACATGGGGAGTTGGGCTGCTCGGAGTGACGGCGCTTGGCGGCTGTGAGGGCGGTATCACGCTCAACGCCATCGTATTGCTGGTCACCGTCGGCATTTTTCTAGGCACGATCCTGCTGGAACGGTCCCCCTAACCGTGTCGATCCCAACGCTGCGCAGTGTCGAGGACTTCACCCTGGCCGACCTCGAGGGGATCCGGATACTCCTGCGGGGCGGCTCAGTGGTCGACTGGCACCGGCTCAATTTCGCCGACGAGGGCGAGGCGGAAGCGTTCGTGCGCGCCCAGGAGTTCGACCCGGACGACGAGGGCGATTCCGCCCGTGTGACGCAGCTCAAGGAAGCCGCGATCGACTATCTTCGCCGTCACTTCGATTTTCCGGTTCCCAAGCCGGTGGCCAAAAAGGACCTCGTGGGCCTTCTCATGCTCGCTTCCTCAAAGGGGCATCGCCAGATTTGTGCCTGCGCGATCTTGAAGGTGATGCACATCATTCATCACCTGGAAGCGCGTGAGCTCCTCTTCGTGTTGCGGACGGCGGACGAGGAAGTCTTTCAGTGGGTGGAGCAGAAGGTCTATCGGGTCATGGCAGCGGCCTTGGCCAACGACTTCCCGATTCTGGAGTTCATCGGAGGACGCAAGAACAAGGATTCGCTCTACACCAAGCTCTTGTCGAAGCCTGATGTCAGCGCATCGCAGATCTACGACAAGGTCCGCTTCCGAATCGTTACCCGCACGGCGCGCGACATCTTTCCGGTTCTCAACTACGTTCAGCGAAGCATCGTCCCGTTCAACTACGTGATTCCGGGCCAATCAACCAATACCCTTGCGCGGTTCCACGACTATTGTCAGTCGGAGCCGGCGCTCGCGACCCTGATCCCGAAGTTGCAGCTGCCGCTCGATTTGGAGGATGGGTTGTCGCCAATCGACAATCGCTTCACGGCGCCCAGCTATCGCATCGTTCACTTCGTCGCCGACGTGCCAGTCCGAGTCCCCGAGAGGGTCCTGGCGGCCTCGCCTCCGGCCACCGCTGGCCTCGGGCATATGATCTTCGTTCAGACCGAATTCCAAATCCTCGATCGGGCGACTGACGAGCGGAACGAGGCGAGTGATGCAAGCCACCAGGCGTACAAAGCGCGCCAGAAGCTCGCGGTGATGCATCGCCTCAAGGTTGGCCGCTACACGAAGTCCTGAGCGACTCGGTCTCGGCGCGCTCGAGGCCGGCTCAGGACGTTCCGCTATTGCCGCATCTTCACGACGATTTCACGGTTTGCTTGATTTCCCGAAGCGTCGAACGCGCGAACCGCGACGATGTGCACATCGCCGGACAAGCCGCCGAGTGGAACGTCGAAGTCCTCCCTCGAGTCGTCCAGCAATGAGTCTGTCGGAAACACGTCACGCCAGGCACCGGCATCGATGGACATTTGAATGCGCGCGATCGGACCGAGATCGTCGACGACGCGGCCGCGCGCACGACCTCTGCGCACTTCGAGTCGTTCGATGCGAGGTGGGTGGTTATCGATGCGAATTGGCTCCGACGTCGCCTTCGCTCGCAATGTCAACTCGTCGGGGTTGGATTCCTCGTCGGAGGCTTCGACCTGCACCACGTAGTACCCGTCCGGGATGCTCCCGGTCTCCCAGCCGTACTTCGCTTCCTTGAGAACCGTGTCTTCGCCAAACATGTCACGCCAGGAGGGCTGCGCTTCTTCTCGATAGGCGATGCGATAGCGCAGCGCATCGCCGTCAGGATTCTCGACCTTCCAGCTCAGGTTGAGCAACGTGCTCGGCGGCGGTGGTTGCTGGGGTGATTCGCCGGGTTTGGGCGGTGGCCGGGTGCCTTGCACGTTGGAGACCCGCGCGCGCTGGTTTTGCGGCAGATAGAAGAGCTCGACGGCGCGAAGCACGGCCGACTCGTCCTTGGGGAATTCGGCGCGCACCTGGATGAACCGGGCCGGCGGGCTGACGATGTTTCCAGGCTGCTTGAGACCCTTCGACCACGGGCTCCAGGTCTCGCCAGGCTCGGCCGTATTTCCCGAGCGAGTTTGGAATACCAAACGCCCCTCACCCCGCCAGACGAGTCGGCCCCACTGTGATGCGAAGCTCGCGTCGAGCGCCTTGCTCGTCCAGACGGCGTCGTGCCGGGTCGCGGACGTGACGCGGTAGACCGCCGCGCCGTCCCCGGTCACGAAGGTGGGGTACTTTCCGCGCAGGTCGAGAGCCAGCACCTGGCGCTCTTCGACGTCAACCCAGATCGAATAGCTCGCATCGGGTTCGACTCGAAAGATCCGGCCTTCGTTTCCTTCGCCCGCGTACACGGACCCGTCTGCAGCCCACTGAACCGCAGTGAAATGGGTATCTTGGCGGCTCATCAGCAACTCGGCGCGTCCGTCCACGTCCACGCGCCAGAGCTCTCCCGAACCGGGACGGGGGCGGTTCGCGGCCTGCGGCACGGGGGAGGCTTGTCCAGCGGGCGGCTTAAACTCGCTTCCAGGCGGGGTCTTGAACGCATTTGCCGCGACGGCGAGCTGCCCCTGGTAGAAGGCGATGGCGGTGACCTCGTTGCCGGGGAAGTCATGTACCACCTCGACCCGGTCGTTCGGCTGGATACCCAAGACCAGGGCGTCGTCGCTTGTTCCAGCGTAAATCGTGCCATGGTCGCCTTCGGCGAGAGCCATCACGTGAGAGGCACCCGTCGCATAGAGCTCAGCGGCGCGACCGATCGGGTCGATGGAAAAGAGCTTCCCCTCTGGCCCGGTTCCGGCGATTAGGCGCCCGCGTTTCTTGTCGTAGTGAAGCGCCCAGATGTGTTTTGCGCCCGCCGGGATGGAAAAGCGCGTGGTTTTCCGGGACTTGAGGTCGATGCGGTAGATCCGGCCGTTGGGCACGGTCCCGGCATAGAGCGCGCCATCGCCGCCGAACGCCAGCGAAGAGACCAACAACTCGCCGGTCTCGGCGAACGCCTCGACGTTCTTTCCGTCGAACCTGTAGACGACGCCGCTCGTCCCCGTTCCGATGAAGGTCATGTCGCCACGTTGAGCCATGCTGTAGGCGAGAGGAACGTTCTGGAGCGTGGTCCGTTGCGTTGCGGCGCCCGAGCTCACCGAGCCGTCGGAGTGCACCGCGGCGCCCTCGAGCTCGCCCGCGAAAAAAGCATCGGCGCTATCGAGCACGAAACTCTGCGTGGTCACCGCTGCGACGCTCACGCTCGTCAGGAGCACCAGGCCGATAAGCGCGAATCGAAGGATCGTCGTGGATGTGTTCATCGTCTTGTCACTCGCCGAGAAGCTGGTCGCGCGCGACCTCGCGGACGCGGAGTGCGAGATTGACGCCTCCGACGACCACTTGTGGC
>JBAVOF010000284.1:0-4651 GCA_049691835.1 Polyangiales bacterium | reverse complement strand
GGACAATGGCGCCCCATCGTGCAAGACCTCGGTCCGCAGGCCCTCCGGAAGCGCGTTCACCGTGGAGCCAAGGCCTACTCGATGCAAAGCCATCCAAGCGGCCTCCGACGACAGATCCGCGTTCGCCAAGCGCAGATTGTCGAGAATGCGACCCGGGAAAATCTCAGCACCCCGAACGAGAACGATTCTACTGCGGAGATCCTGCAGACTGAGGTCTCTCACGTCATGGTTGTCGATCTCGACCGTGCCGGAAGCCGGAAGCTCCAAACCCAAGACGGCATGGACCAGTCGTGCTGTCGTGTGTTCCGAGGCGCCGCCCACCGAAACGCGCTCTCCAGGCTCGAGGCTGATCGAGACCTTCGTCGATTCGGACGAAGCATCGACCGCGAGATCCAGGTCGCGAACCGAGAGCCGCCCCGACGACTCCGGACGGCGCGGCGCGGTCTCCCCATCGGAGCGTTCGAGCGGCAAATCGAGGAGCTCGCCGAGCTTATCGACCGCAGCGACGAGATCGTAAAAAGTCTCGACCTTTCCGCCTAACTTTGCGATCGACGCCACGACCGCCGTGACGATGAGCTCGGCGGCGACGAGCTGACCGATGGAGAGCTGTCGCTCGATCACCAAGAACCCGCCGACCGCGAGCAGGGCCACACTTGCGACCACCTCGATGCTCAAAGCTCCGATGACTTGACGGAATACGATCTGAAAGTGGCGGTGGCGCTTTTCGAGGTACGACTTCGCAAGCGCCTCGACCCGTTTGTCCGCAAGCGGCGAGCCTCCCGCCAGCTTGAATGACATCGGGTGCCGCGCCATTTCCTCGAGCCAGCCGGCGACGGCGTACTTTGCCTTCGATTCGGCAATGCTGGTGCGGGTCCCGCCCCGACCGAGCGGGATCAACACCAACGTTGCACCCACGATCAACACCAGGTCGAACGCGAGAAGTGCAGGGTGGTAGAAGGCGAGAACGATCAATCCTACCAGCGCGACCAGCACCGCATCGATGCCGCCGAGTAGCAACGAGGCGAGGCTCTTCTGCGTCGTGAAGATGTCGAAGAATCGGTTCAGAAGCTCCGGCCCGTTCGCGCTACGGAGCGCGCCGGGATGCGCCCGCGGGAGACGCCCGCCAATCTCGGTGACGAGTCGCACGAATAGCCGGCGTTGAAACATTTCGACGATGCGTATTTGAAGCGCGCGCAAGACAGCGGCTCCCGTCAGAGCCACACCCAACAAGACCGTGAGTACGAAAAGCGGTTGAATCAGGGACCCGAACGCCACCGTGTTCACCAGCGACTGGACCGCGATGGGGACGGCTAGGGACAGGAACCCCAGCGCGATGCCGTAGATCACGACGACGGTGATGTCTTGCTGGTCCAGGGCCAGGAGCTGCCGGGTCCGGCGCAGTGGCGAGGGTCGAGTGGGCAGGGTCGCAGAGGCTGCATGATTCATGAGAAATAAAACATGATAATAAATACAGGCTTGTCAATACCGGAATTTGGGTTTATCTAACCAAAGTAAGCCATGAGCCAACCCGAGCCGCGAATTGCCTCTGCATGGAGTTTCCTCAGTAATCACGGCCATGTACTGGTCTGCATCGGAAGGGATTCCAACGTGCGAGTCCGGGAAATTGCCCAGGCGGTTGGCATCACGGAACGGGCGGTCCAGCGAATCTTGGGCGAGCTCGAACACGGGGGCGTCATTTCCCGGATCCGCCAGGGCCGCCGAACCCACTACGTCATCGACGAGGGAGCGCCCCTTCGCCACCCGTTGGAGGAGCAGCATTCGGTCGGAGAGCTCCTAGGCTTGGTCGGCACCTAGGGAGGCGACCTCGTCCTCGCGCCCTCGGACCACTCGCCTGCCGACGAGCGGCCCACGGTATTCGGTGACCACCGTGCATTGTCCCTCCTCACCGTCGCGCTCGAAGTAGATGACCACCCAGTCGCGGACGCGGCCGAGCTCGTGTGCTCGGTCCGTGTTGGAATACAACGTTGTGAAATGCCAACCGTCCTTGTAACTGTGGAGGATCGGCAGCCAGGCGGCGCCCTGGGGGTTGTTGGCCTTTGGCGCGATTCGCGGGAGCTCGTCGGCTTCGGCTTTCGCGCGGTACTCTCGATCGAGCTCCAGCAGCAGGCCGACGTCGGGCTTCAGTTCTGGTGTCTCCGGCGCCGTGACCCGAGCTCCTGCCTCGCGCAGCGCCTCGAAGCTGCGCGCTCTGGCACGGGACGAGCGAGTAAGCATGGTCGCCAAGATGTCTCGAATCGCCTCCAGCCTGCGCGGACCAAAGCCCGCGACCGACTCGAGCCGGCCGTCGTGTGCTGCGACTTCGAGGGCTTCGAGCGTGTCGATGTCGAGCTCACGATGAATTCGCTCGGCCAGCTCCTCGCCGATCCCCGGCACCGTCTTGAACAACTCGACGGGGGAGAGCGTGCCGTCGAGGCGCTCGAGCAAACCAAGTCGGCCGGTGTGCGCGATCTCGTCGATTGAGGCGGCGAGGCTAGATCCGATTTGAGGCAGTGCATCGAGGCCTTCGCGTCCTTGCGCCAGGGCTAGGCCTTGGATGCTGCCTTCGTGGTGCCGAACAACCGCGGCCCCCGCCCGGTACGCATCGACTCGATAGGGGTTGGCGTGCTGAGCTTCGAGGCGTTCGGCGACTTGCTCGAGAATGCGTGCGACCTGCTCGTTGCTGACGGTTGGTGGTCGAGAGTCCACCTGGTCATCAAGCCAGCAGTTCGAACGGAGTGCAATACCCAGTTGCGTCTGGCGAGGAGGGCGACCGTCCCGCGATGCGGAACGCGACGCAACTGCGCCTTCGTGTTACCAACCCGGCATGTCCTACGTCGAGTCCGATGAGCAGCAGATGCTGCGCAAACAGGTTGCGGAGATTGGGCGCAAGTATGGGCGCCAGTACTACCTCGATAAGGCTCGGGACGGCTTGCCTCCCACCGAGCTATGGGAAGAGGTGGGCCGGCACGGTTTCATCGGGGTCAACACACCGGAGCAATACGGTGGCGGTGGTCTCGGGATCTACGAGCTCGCGATCGTGTGCGAGGAGCTCGCCGCGGCCGGTTGCCCACTGCTCTTGTTGCTCGTGTCACCTGCGATTTGCGCTACGGTGATCGCCCGGTTCGGTACGAACGATCAGCAGCGACGTTGGTTGCCGAGGCTCGCATCCGGTGAGGCGAAAATGGCGTTCGCAATCACGGAGCCAAACGCTGGATCGAATTCGCATCGACTCGAAACGGTGGCCACCCGGGATGGCGACGACTGGCTGTTGTCTGGCACCAAGTACTACATCTCGGGCGCCGACGACGCCGATGCGATTCTCGTCGTTGCGCGAACCGGCGGCGCGGAGGACGGGCGCGCACGTTTGTCCCTGTTCATCGTGGATGCCAGCGCTCCGGGCCTCGAAAAGACCCTCATCCGGATGCAGATCCCAGGAGCCGATCGTCAATTCAAGCTCTTCTTCGATGGCGTGCGGCTCGGCGCTGACCGCCTTCTCGGAAATGAAGGACAGGGGCTCACGCAGGTCTTCGTTGGCCTCAACCCGGAGCGCATTCTCGGCGCGGCCTTGGCTAACGGAGCCGCCCTTCATGCGATCGCCCTGGCGAGCGCGTACGCCAACGAGCGAGCCGTCTGGGGCAAACCAATCGGCAGCCATCAGGGGCTTGCCCATCCCCTCGCGCAGGCGAAGATCGAGGTCGAGCTTGCGCGTCTGATGACGATGAAGGCCGCGTGGCTTTTCGATCGCGGCAAGGACGCGGGCGAGGCGGCCAACATGGCCAAGTACGCAGCGGCCGAGGCCGCGATTCATGCGGTTGACACGGCCATTCAGATTCACGGCGGCAACGGCATGTCCGAGGAGTACGGGATCGTCTCGCTCTGGGGCATGGCCCGCACCCTGCGCATTGCGCCGGTCAGCCGCGAGATGATCCTGAACTTCGTCTCCCAACACAGCCTCGGGCTTCCGAAGTCGTATTGAGAGACTAGCGCTTCAGGCGCTTCCGCCCCGGCCTGCCCAGAGGAAGCACGCCGGCCTCTTGGAAGCCCTCGAGTGCCTGGCGAAAAGCTCGTGCCCGCCGATTTTGAACGATGTGGCTCCCGGGAAAGGTCAACAGCTGGGTGCCAAAGTGGTCCGCGAGCCGCGCGCCGTGTTTCACCGTCGCGAGCCGATCGAACTCTCCCGAAATGATCGAGACGCGCTTCGGCTCGATCGTTGGCACGCGACAAATTGGGGTGATTGGCACCAGCTGCTCGCGATAGCCCTCGTACAGCGTCCGCTGGATGTCCCCGGTGCCAGGAACCAAGTCGTTGTCGTTCATGACGTCAGGGACACTCGCGATCGGTATGTACGACAGCACGAAGTCGACGTTAGACGTGACCGTGGCGAGCAAAGCCGCAGTGTAACCCCCGAGGCTCATTCCCACGATGCCGACCTCGCTCGCACCGGCGTCGCGCATAGCTCGAATGGCGATCTGCAAGTCCCAGATCGCCTGCCGGAAGCCTTCGATGGTGAAAGCGGTGTCCTGTTGCGGCCACTCGGGCGGGAATGCGTGTCCCCGCGGACCGTGGAAGGGAAGGGCGAATAGCGAGACGCCAACCCCTTGCCGATTGAACTCCCGGATCGGCCAGGCGACGCGTTCCATGAGGTGGTGAC
>JBAVOF010000283.1:0-9199 GCA_049691835.1 Polyangiales bacterium | reverse complement strand
CCCAAGGTCCCCTCGCTACCGCAGGCGGTCTGGATCAACCCCCCGGAGGACAAGAGCAGGAGCGAGATCAACCTTCACTAAACTCGAGAACGGAGTGTCTCAAAGTCGTTGACACGTATCGCTCTAGGCTCTCGGTCCAGGTCTCAATGCGCCCCCGGTCATCGTAGGTGTACGCAGCATCGCAGAGGTCGGTCGGGCCGGCATTGGCCGAGACCGAGAGTAGGTCGCCGAACCCGGGCGTCGTCTGGCTCACATCGAGCACATGGCTCGTGGTCACGGTGTCGAGCGTGGTGCCCTGGACGTGTCCATCGATTGGGCTGCGACTCAAGGTGAGCGTCGGGAAGCGGGCGTTGACGTCCGCGATGTCGGTCACGAGCCCGTCGTTGTCTCGGAGGAGCTTCACGCTCTTGCCCTCGGTCACACGAAGCTCTGAGACTTCGAGGAAGTCGTTGTAAACCCGCTCGACGGTGCCATTGAGCGTGACCGGCGTCGGCACGCCCGGGACGGTATGCGCGCCGGACCAGGTGGTGCGAATCGGAAGCGTCGATTGCCAGCCGAAAGTCATCGTGCCACCGGTCGGCGCAGTCGCCGAAATGCGACGGCCCTTGTCGTAGTCAAACGTGGTCGTTCCGTGCCCAGGGACGTTGACTGATGTGAGTGTCGCCGTCACCAGGTCATAGTCGTAGTGAACGACCGTCCCGTCGGGGAGCGTGATGTCCTCGAGCTCCCGGTCGAGCGAGTATCCCCAGCACTGCGTCCCCGCGGGGCAGGTTCCATCGGTCGATAGCGCTCCTGCGGGCGAGGCATACTGCTTGAGTTGGCCGAGCCGCGTATACGAAAGCTGGTGCGCAGGCTTCCCGTCCGGCGTGAGCGTCGAAAGCGCGCCCGCGATGTCCGGCGTGCTTCCGACGGTCAAAAGCCCCGGCACGGACGTTTCCGTCGCGAACCCCGCCGCATCATTCACCATCGTGACTTGATCCGTCGCCGTGTCGCTCACCTTGTTCTGCAACGAGCTTACATAGCCTCGCGGGTCGTAGCCAAACATGGTGACGCGTGTCTTGGTGCCCTTCACTCGGATGACGCGATCGAGAAACCCGTCCGCATCATAGAGGTACGTCGTCGGCACCTGGCCCGGCAGCTCCACGCGAAGGATGCGGGACTTGTCGTCGAGCACGTAGGCGCTCGTGCGACCCGCCGGTGACGTCGAGGTCACCTTCCGCTCCGGCGTGCTCACGTACTCTGTGACGCTCTGTCGGGGAGCCCCGCTCGACGAATCGGTAGGAGTGACGGTCGTCTCGACGCGTTCGAGCGTCGGCGTGGTGAAACCGGGCGCAACCTCGAAATCGCTCTCCCGGGTCGAGCTCGTGTCTTGTTTAAGCTCGGGCCGATAGTCCTGGGTCCCGAGTGACCCTTGAGCGAAGTAGCTCAAGGTGGAGGTCTTCGGAACGAGCACCGTGTCACCGAGCCGTTGATGGTTCTGCAGAACGTAGTCGAGGCGGCCGCCTTCCCACGCGACCGCGCCTGCTTTGCTGTCGTTCGGGTCGTACCGCGTGATGTGCCACCCGTCCGGACGTGTCGTCGTCGTGCTCACATCGCTTGGCCGAACCCCGGTCCGGTAGAGGTTCAGGGCGAACTGGTTACGGAGCGTGGTCGAATAGGTGGTCTCCCGTCCGAGCAACGTGCTCCGCGTCACCGTAGAGGTTGTCGAGTTGTTGGCGTAGCCTCGGACATAGGTCGAGCCGTCGCACCATTTCGCGGTGACTTCCCCAAGCGGCGCTCGGGACACGAGCCCCGACATGGCCTGGTGGCCCCCGGCTCGGTCGGTGTCCTGCTTCAAGAGCCAGGGCGCACCAGGTCTTGGAGTCGCGCCGGAGCTGACTCGAAACTTTTCATAGTTGAATACGTAGGGCTCGCCCGAGCGGAGCCCGCTCTCGTTGGCGCGCGGGTCCCACATCTGCTGAAGGAGGCCTTGACCGGCCAGGCTTGCATCGGGGCGGTCATAATCGAAGGACCAACGCGCCCCGCGCGGATCCTCGACTTCCTCTAGCTCCGCTTCCGGAGTGAGGCGTAGAGTCGTGACGTTCTCGACTGCGGAGCCGCCAGGTCCACCCGGGGCCGCGATCTCGATCGTCGCGCCGTCGACACGCCGTATTTCGGTGATCCGGCCATCCCGGTCCGTAATGGACTCGAGCCTCCCGTCGGCGTCATGGTCGAACCGATAGAGCTCGTCACCGGTCTGGGCACTGCGGGTCGAGAGGTGCAGGCCTGAGAGTGAGAATGAGTAGAGCTCGCTGCTGTCCCGCGAGGCGACCTCGAAGCTCTGCCCGCTCTCGTCCGAGCCACCAAGGGCATAAATCCGGTGAAGGTATAGGTCTGAGACCAAGACTCGCCCATCGGGGCCTGCGCCGACGTTCGACGGAACCGCTTCCATCTCGCTTCGGTCTCGGAGGTCCGCCGCGCAGCCACTCAACTGAATCGTGGGCTCGGTCACGCCGATGATCTTGACCCGGCGCACCAAACCGTCGTGCGAGATCTGATAGAGCTGTTGCGCGCGCTGGTAGCATTGACCCGCGAGCACGAGGAAGACATCCCCATCACTGGAGACGGTGATGTCCCTGAAGTCACGGAACATGCGGGTGGGGTGGAAATCCTCTAAGCTCTCCCACCCGAACCCAGGCGCCGTCTTCGCGGTTCCATCAGGCCTCCGCGGCTCGGCCAACACGCTCACCGAGCCATCGGCAAAGAGCTGAATGAGATGCCCCGGGCTCGTGTCCGATTGGTTGGGGTCCCTCACGAAGCTGATCAGGCTATTGTCGGGCGCGCGTGCGATTCGGCCCGTCTCATACTGGAGCGGTTGGCCTTGCGGGTCTGTCCCCGCCGGGACTTGGACGATCCGTCCGCGGCCGTCAGGGAGTACTTCGATTAGCTCGCGCAGCCGACCGGATGGCGGATCACTGTATTCGAGCACCGTCCCATCGGCAGACCTCGTGCCCTGAATCGCGGTGAAGAACATCGTGCCGTCTTCCCGAAACGCGATCGAGTTCGCGTCAACGCGACGGCCTGCCAATGGCTGGCCGTCCTTCCAGACCGGGTCCCCGGGGCCTCCGCCGCCCAACAGCAGAACCGCATTCCACTGACCCGGCGCAGTCTCGGTGAGCCGTAGGATTCGCCCGGTCGGGTTCCCGCAACTCGCGTACACGCGTCCTTGATCGTCTACAGCAAGGTCGCGAACGTCCGAGCACCCCACTTGGCTCCAGCTCACGGCATCCAAATCGCCAGCGCGACTCATTCGCCGAATCAAGGCCCCAACCGGGTACTCCTCGTTGAAATAAACCGTGCCATCCGGAGCCACGGCAATGTGTCGGGGGGAAGTGATGTCCTTGAGAGCCGAACCGCCGGACAGATCGTTGCTGGAAATGCCGTCGCTCTCCAGTCCCGCGATGACGCCAAATGCCGTGATCCCACCGTCATTGACGACGTAGCCATCGCCGCGGATGAGCGCGCCGGTCCGGGCATCATAGTAGTGGTACTGGTCTAGGCTCCAACCTCCGAACCCATAGGGACCGACCCCCGCCGCCCCGAGTGGAATACGGCGTCGAAATCCGAGTGAGGATTGAGTCGCCGTGCGGCCGGGGAACGTCCCTACCACGCGGCCGCTGCTGATGGTTGCACAGCACGGATCGCTTTGCGGACTGCAGACCGAACCGCCAAACGATTCTTGAGCATCCAGCATCGATAGCCCACCAGCCAGAAATGCCTGATACTGAGGGTTGAAGCGATAGCTGATCGAGTACTCGAGATCTGCGAGGCCCGCCCACGGCCGGCCGTAGGCGTCGAGCCCGTCCCAGGTGACGGTGTACGACGGGTCTTGATCGTAGGGCGGCGGAAGCGGGAGCGGAATCTCGACGTCCACCAACGTTCGGCCTAGAACTCTCGCCTTGACTACAAGGGCGATCGCATCGTCGGGCACTTCCGCCTGCTCGGGGAACTTGATGACCGCCGTCCGGCCCTGCGCCACGTTCGCCTTGGACCGATGGCTGTCGTACCGAAGGGAGAAGTCCGTGCCTGCGATCGGGATCTCCTCCGCCAAGTCACGACTGGGACAGTTGACAATCGAGCCTTTCGCCGTTTCATGTGGCGGTGACGGCTGGCACCCATTGGCGAGAAATGGATCAGGAGCTGGCTCCGGAGGCGGCGGCTCGAGCCGGACGCCGGCATGGTTCCAGTCCCACGGCGTGAGATGGTCGATGGGCATGCGCCAGAACTTCCGTCCATCGGCGTACAGCTGCGCCAACACCGCACGCTCCTCCGCGGTTAGGCCAAGTCGGTTTTCGAGCTCTAGTGGATCGGTTTCTGTCTCTTGCCCGTCCGCGAGCGCGTCGATTTGTGCGAGCCCCTCGGGCGTCACGCCCACGACTTTCATGACGATCCCATCGGTGCTCGGCACCCAGCGCCCGAGCTCGTAGTCGTAGTAGCCGTTCGGGACGAAGGCGCCGACCGGGGAGTCGAGGAAGTCGTCGACATAGAAAAAGGTGGTCGTTGGCGCGCCGGCTTCGTCGGTAAAGGTTACCTTCGCCTCCGGACCAAGCTCTGCGACGGTCAGGTCGACCGCAAAGGTGTAGAGCGAGTTCTCGGGCAGCTTCCCGGGCATCGCCATGGGACCGGCATCACCCACGGTATATTCCGTGACTTGAAGCGTCGCATCGGAGATCGGTTGGCTCGTGCCCCCCACTTCGGCGAACGCCCCCGTGCCGGCGGGTAGAAAGCCGACGACCTTGTGAGTGCCGATTCCATCGTCGTTGGCGTAAGACTGTCCCTTCACCACCTGCGTCTCGCTCGAACCAAAGACGACCTTCTGCGGCTGGTCGTTGACGGTCGCCGCGGGCCCAGTGACGGTTAGGACGACGTCCTCAAGCTCGAGGGCGTTCGACCAGGGGACCTCAATCGTGCGCTGGACCGGGAGATGACCAACCGCCACAAAACGAAGCGTTACCTGCCCGCCCCCATTGACGAGGAGGTCGTAGGCGCCGTCTGAGCGTGAGAGGGTTTGGCCAAGCGAGGGATCGCCGAGCACCGAAACCTGGACTGCGGGGATCGGTTGTCCAGAGTGAGAGAGCATGCGACCGCGAATGAGGCCTGCGCGATGGGACTGCAGGGCACCGGGCTGCACGCCGGTCTGCACCGGCGTCTCGCCCGTCGTCAAAAAGGCGAAGCTATCGAGAAAAGATCCAGCGCCCGTCGGGCCTGGCGGTGCGATGGTCCCGGGGTCGGGCGGAAGTGCAATCCCGCACACGTTCGCATCGCCGCTCCCACCGCATGTTTGCTCACCGGTGCACACACCGCAGTCGATCGTCGCGCCGCAGCCATCATCGACTGTGCCGCAGTTGATGTTGTACTCTTGGCAGGATGCCGGAACGCAGCAGTCCTCGTCGATCGAGCCGTCGCAATCATTGTCGATCCCATCGCACACGGAGTCGTCGGCCGCCCCCGGGACTCCGGGCGTGCATGTGTTAACGATCTGCCCAGCTACACAAGTCAGGACGCCGGTCGCGGAGCAAGGTCCGAATCCGCAACTCGAGGGTTGTGTTCCATGGTCCTCGTCGACCTGTCCGTCGCAGTCACCATCGATCCCGTCGCAGATTGTATCGTCTGCGCCGGCGAGTAATGGGACGCAACTATCGAGTACTGCACCGCTCTGGCAACTGGTGACGCCGGTCGAAGCGCAGGCCCCGATGCCGCAGCTCGTCGCCTGCGACACGTAGTCCTCGTCCGACGGTCCATCGCAGTCGTCATCGACCCCATCACAGGTGGCGTCGTTCGACGAGCACATCGTGCCGCCTTCAGACCAGTACGCAATCGGAACCCGGAACTGTTGGGGGAAGCCCCCAGGAACGTTTCCAAGGTTGTCTGCGCCGCTTTCGATGATGACCACGGCGCCATTGGTGGTCATGGACACGGGCTTCGAGTCCGTGCTGTTGGCGGGAAGGCCATTGACGCTAAGCGACGCGAGCTTGGTGGATTCAGCGACCAGGTCTCGGACGTAGACTTGGTTGGCGATCCCATGGTCGGTCATCGGCGCGGTGCAGCGAAACGCCACGTAACGAGCGTTGCCCGAAAGGACCGGGTAGTCGCAGTCACTGGTCGTGGGGTTGCCTGAGACATCGACGCTCACCTCCTCTGGCAGGCCCGCTAATAATTGATAGACGAAGATTCTGTCGGTTCCGGGCCACCACTCTCGGAAGGCGACGACGCTTCCATCGTCGCTGATGCTAGGGCGGTCACCGCCGAGGAAGACCGAAAACGCAACCCCCGCCACGTCTGTGACGACAATCCCGGTGGAGCCAGACCCGCCCTCGACTTCAAACGCGATTACTTGACCGTCGCCCGAGAGCTGGGGCCGAAGTGCGGCCGCCCCACCGGTCGCCTGAGTGCTGAGGAAGGTGAGGGCGCCCGTCTGTCGATCTCTTCGATAGATGTCACTGACCGCATCGGTGTCTTGAGGAAGGAGCTGGGCCTCGGTAGCAAACGCGACATAGCGACCGTCCGCCGACATGGTCGGGTCTGACACAGGAGACGACGCGGAGATGAGGGTCTCGAACGTGGGTGGTACAGCGGTGATGTCGCGGAAGATGACGGCATATGCGGCAGGAGCATCGAGCTCTTGCGTGAACGCGATGTACTGCCCGTTCTTCGACAGCACCGGAGCCCCCGCGCCTTTGGCGTTGGGCTGTCCCAACGCCCCGAGACTGACCCAGGTCAAGGTCCCCGCAGCGATGTTGTGAACGTAGACCTGTGGCCCTGGCAACCCGCTCGCACCGGGGTCGAGGTTGGTTGCAAAGGACGAAAACGCGACGTTGGCGCCGTAACCGGAGATGAACCCGTCGATGCTCGCGTCATCCGCCGCGAGTCCGCCGGTGGTCTTGCTGATCCTGAAGTCCGGTGGCGGGCAACTCGACCCGCAACACGTTTGCCCCATGTTCAAGTACGCCGCCGCCAAGATGATGGGTAACAGGAACGCGGTCGACGTCGCACCCGCTTGAAGCAGCGCCGTCTTTCGATTTCGAGTGGCACCGGTCCTGCGTTCCATGCTCGCCTCCTCAGCGCGACCCTATCAAATACTGAGGCGCAGAATTATGAATTAACGTGAATCAAGATGAATTTGGATGAAGGTCGTCGCCGACCTTCTCAACACAAGGATGTCATGCGCGTTCCGAGGAGAAACTGATTCGGTCGCGGTTGACGGATGTTGTGGTTGACGAGTCCTGTCTAGGTCAGGTATCGCTTGATAGAATCGGGTAGGTCCCAAACGGAGGCGCGATGTTTTTGAGCAGACTCTGGAATTGGTTGGTCCTGTGCACTGCTGCAATCCTCGTGTTTGTCGGGTCGAACTCGGCCGATGCGGGTTTCGGTTTGACGCACCCCATGACCAACACCTGTCCTGTGCTGACGCAGGCGTCCGTGTCACCGATGAGGGTCTCGGTCGGCGGCAACATCGAGGTGTCCGCAGTCGCGACTGACGTAGACGGCGACGATATCGTCTATCTCTGGACCGGAAGCGGCGGCAGCTTCGCCGATCCCGCCGCCCCAAGCACCACCTTTACGTGCGAAGCGGCGGGGAGCCAGTCCATCACGATTACCGTTTCTGACGCCGGTTCGTGCTCCACCACTCGGAGCGCTCAGGTCACCTGCGTCGAGTAGTCCACGAACCGACCCGACCCCTCAGAACACAATTTCCTCCCGATTCAGCGAACCCAAACGAGGCAACGTGAGTCCGCCGCTCGAACAGACTCAAGCAGAGCTCGCGGCTGACCACGTTTATCCTTGGTGCTAGGTGGGCCGACTTCGGTTCTGACGGACCGTGCACAACCGCCGCGGCCCGAGTGATACAGTCCTCACGATGATGGCTTTGCGCTTCATTCCCTGGTTTCGCGTGGACCCGTGGTTTGTCCATCTTCCGATCCTCGACCGAGTCGTCGTTCTCTACCCGTTCTCAGTCTTTGTCATCGCCGCCCTGTTGGTCGGCTACGCGGTTGCGGTGATCTTCGCGAAGACACAAGGGCTTTCGGTCGGGCAAGCGATGAACCTGGCGTTCTATCTCGTTGTTTTCAGCTTTCCGATCTCGTATCTGACCAACGGCCTCCTCTACGAACCAGCGCGATTCTTCTCCGCGATCTCCCATCCCTCCGAGCTTGCCCATGCGCGTCTTGGCTGGTCGATGTTCGGCGGGATCGCCGGCACGCTGGTCGGCGCTTGGGTCTGGAAGTGGCGCACCGGGGGGTCGATCTTGCGCGTGGGGGACGCGTTCGCATTCGCCGGGCCGTTCGGGTGGTCGATTGCGCGGGTCGGCTGCTTTGCGACCCACGATCATCCAGGGCGCAAAACGGACTTCTTCCTGGCCGTCGCGGATTTCCAGACGGGCGTACCGCCCTACGAACCCCGACACGACCTTGGGCTCTACGACGTGCTCGTCATGGGGACCATCGCGGTCACATTCCTCGTCTTGTCGCGCAAGCCGCGGAAACCGGGGTTCTACGTCGGTTGGTTGCCCGTGTTGTATGCCCCTTGTCGGTTTCTCCTGGATTTTCTCCGCGCGCCCGTGTCGGAGGGAGGCGACATCCGGTATGCCGGTCTAACACCCGCTCAATACGGATCGGTGCTCCTTCTGGTCGCCGGCGCGCTGGTGCTTCGCCGCGTCGCCAAGAACCACACGGCTCCCAACTGACCAAGGCCCGTCGCTCCACCCGGAGGCAAGAAACGTCAGAACAAGTGCGACCATCGAACCTGTGACGACCCACACGTTGCCTTCGACGTAATTGAACGTCAACCCTTCGTTGAGCGGGTGACCGTCGAGCGCATACACGCTGTTGAAGCGGTAGAAGTTCCAGGCGTAGTGGAGCGCGACTCCATACCCGATGTGGCCGAATCGAACGAACAGGAGGTTGGCGATTGCGCCAAAGGAAAAGAGGGTCACCATCGCGGGCCAGTCGATGAAGACGCCGTTCATGCGGTAGACAAGGTGATGGCCCGCCGAGAAAAGCACCGCGGCCCCAAGGACGACGGTCTTCGGGTAGGGGAAGACGCGAAGGACCAGCGTCAGACAGGCCGCCCTCAGGATCATCTCGTCGTTCAACACCTGAAAGAACTGATGAACATACCCAAGGAGCTCGCCCTCTGCGCTCGTGGTTAGGGACCCTTCGGC
>JBAVOF010000282.1:0-1797 GCA_049691835.1 Polyangiales bacterium | reverse complement strand
CTTGGAGGACTCAGAACCCATGGAAGCATGAGTAAGTCCGTCTGGAGCGGAAGTCCAGTGGGTCCGGCCCCGGGGCCGGAGGAGGCCGTCCGCCCACGCGCCCCAGGGTACTTGTCAGCGGGGACTCCGTTGCGTACCGTGCGCGCCGTCGTGAACCGAATAGCCCTCCTTAGCTTGGTCTGCTTGGTCGGCGCCGCTGTGGCTCGTGCGCAGGAACCGGCGTGCCCCCCCGGTAACTTGCTCGCGAACAAATCGCCGATTTCTCGTCCCGGCGTGACCCAGACCGAACGGCTCACAGACGGCATCATGACCGGGGAAGGAGACCCCTGGCAGAGCGAGCTCACCTCCGTGCTGGCCGGCACCGAGAGTCAGCTCATCTATGACCTCGGCGAGACCACGCACGTCACCGCGGCCGACCTGCAGGGGGACAACAACGACGAGTACATCGTCGAAATCTCGGAGGATCGCACGAGCTTCTCCCCGCTCTGGGTCGCGGATCCGGTCTCCGGTCAAGGGATGCGCCGACGCAGCGCCCGTGGTCTCGACGCCAGCGGCAGATACCTCCGCGTCCGCGCCAAGGGTGGAGACAGCTACTACAGCCTGGGTGAGGTGCAGGTCTTCTGTGAGACGCCGTCTGCCTGGCCGCCTCCTGTAGAGGTCAAAAACACGTCGGCCTGGTGGTGGAAGAAAATCCTCGAGAAGCGCGACCATCGATACCGCCTCGGTCTCGCCGTGCTCGGCCTCTTGTTCTTCGTCGCGCTCTTTCGAAGCGCCGAGCGGAAGGAGGCGATCTGGGTCGCTTCGGCGCTTTCCGTGGCGATGGTGGCACTTGCCAGTTATCCGCTATATGGGGCGAGACTTTCGCCCTGGTTTGCAGATTGGGGCATCTACGTGCTCGGCGCGTTGATCGTGGGCTGGGCTGCGCGCGGCGTCTGGATGGTTAGCCAGGACCAAGACGTCCGCCAGTGGTGGGAACGCGGCGCCCTTCTATGGGTGATTCTTGCCGCCGCCACGGCGTGGGTGAATTTCGGCGCGTTCCACAATTCCCGGATCGTTCACTACTGGGATACGTTCCATTACTACGTCGGCTCGAAGTATTTCGAGGAGAACGAGTACGAGCGACTCTACGAGTGCGTGCTCGTCGCCGACTACGAGGACCGCGGCGAGTCCGATCTCGAGAAGCGCAAGATCCGTGATCTCACGAACAATCGCCTGCATTTCGTGAGCAAGGATGACGTCCTCCGCTATCAGAAGAGATGCGAAGCCCACTTCTCGGCCGAACGATGGGTGGCGTTTCGTGAAGATGCCCGTTCGTTCCGTACCGTCATGGGGTCGGCCTGGTGGAAAGACATGTTGATGGATCACGGGTACAACGCGAGCCCGATCTCCAACATGGTGGCTGCGTATCTCACGAATATCGGTTGGCGTGATCAACTGCCACAGATTTCCGCGGCCCAGGCTGAACCAAGAGATTTGGCGAAGTTTCGCAAGCGGATTCTGCGGTACACCATGATCGATCTCTCGCTCTATCTGGGCGCATTTCTGATGATCTTGTGGGCGTTCGGTCTGCGCGCGACCGCGCTGTCGGTGCTCCTTTGGGGCACAGGCTATCCCTGGGCGTACTTCTGGACCGGCGGAAGCTTTGCCCGGGTGCCGTGGTTCTTCATGGCGGTCGCTGCGGTCGCTTTGCTCAAGCGAGGCTATCCGTTGCTCTCCGGCTTCGCGCTATCTTGGAGCGCGCTTTTGCGATTGTTCCCGGCGGCTCTAGCAGGCGGCCCCATCGCCGCTGTGATCGAT
>JBAVOF010000281.1:0-2072 GCA_049691835.1 Polyangiales bacterium | reverse complement strand
TCGCCGACCCAACCGCCGCCTCGACCACCTACACCTGCGGTGAGCTCGGTGAGCAAAGCGTCACCATCACGGTCTCCGACGACGACTTCCAGGACTGCATCGACGAGCGCACAGTCCCTGTCACTTGCGTCGGCGTCGACAGCTGAGCTCCGGACGCCAGCTCGCGACTGCGTCCGGGCACGTGCCAGCGTCAGTGCCAACGCCTCGCCGAGTTCGAATCCGCGAGCTGCAGCTTCGACGTCCAGGGCGCGGGCGGTGGCCTTCCGTCGGTGCAGCCGTAACTCCGGCGCGCGCTGGACGACGCGGCGCGTCAGCTGTACGGGCTTCCAGGTCACCGGCTCGGCGAGCGCAAACCGCTGAATTTGTAAGGGGGCACACAATCTCGGCCGCGCGAATACGCTTGTAATCCGCGATGGGGAGGTGATAGCTTCATTCTCCCCAACAATTTAGTGCGCCGGCCCAATTTTCCCTCGTCCAACGGCTGGCCGGCCCCGAGGAGGCGTAGATGTCTGTTTCCCGCAAGTTCTCTTGGATCGCGTGTAGTGCCCTGCTGGCACTCACCGTAGCCGGGTGCTCGAGCGATGACGCAAGCTCCGGTGATACCACGGGCTCGCTCAACTTGAACCTCGAGCTCGCCAGTGGCGCTGTGATCAACGAGGTCGACTACCTGATCTCGGGCAATGACATCACACCGATCGGCGGCACCATCGACACGAGCGCTCCGGGCGCCACCGCGTCGGTCGAGGTCTTCGGGCTTCCCCCCGGGACAGGCTATCTCGTCGAGCTCTCCGCGACGACCGAGGACGGGACGATGACCTGTCAGGGCTCGGCGCCGTTCGACGTCAGCGTCGGCGTCGCAACCGACGTGATGGTGATGCTCAACTGCAAGCGTCCGCCTCGATACGGTGCAGTTCGCGTCAACGGCAAGTTCAACATCTGCGCGGACCTCATTCAGGCCGTCGCATCGCCGCTGCAGACATCGGTCGGCAACGACATCGATCTCTCGGCGATCGGCAGTGACGATGAAGGCGACGCGATCAAGTACATTTGGTCCGCCACCGGCGGCAGCATCGCGGATTCGAGCGCCGCGTCGACGACGTACACCTGCGGCGAGGTCGGCGATCAGACCATCACGATCGTCGTTTCGGATGACGACTTCGTGTACTGCATGGATCAGTGGACATTCCCCGTGACCTGCGTGCAGGGTGAAGGCGACCTCTGCGAGGACGTCACCTGCGACGATACCGGAAACGACTGCACCGAGGCCGCATGCAACCCATCCAACGGCGCGTGCGAAGTGAGCAACGTCGAGGACGGCACCGAGTGTGACGGCGGCGAGGGCACCTGCTCCGGCGGCGAATGCGTGGCCGGTAACCCCTGTGAAGGCGTTACCTGCGACGATACCGGGAACGAGTGCACTTCGGCGGCATGCAACCCGGCGAGCGGGCAGTGCGAGACCAGCAACGTGGCCGACGGCACCGCGTGTGACGGCGGCGCCGGCATGTGCGTGGCGGGTAGCTGCATGGCTACCGACCTCTGTGAAGGCGTTACCTGCGACGATACCGGGAACGAGTGCACGGTCGCCGCTTGCAACAACCAAACGGGCAACTGCGACGTGATGAATGCTCCCGAGGGCACCTCCTGCGGCGACGGCGGAATGTGTGTCGCGGGCGTCTGCCAGATCCCGTCCGAGCCGATCATTGCGGCGGGCGACGGCAGCACCACCTGGACCGCGAACACGACCCCGTCGGGGTCCAACGGCGGCGTCACCGCATCGGGCGGTGGCTGCGCAGTGTTCGTCACCGCGCTGAACACCACGATCTACCTTCAGGTGGGGATCACCCTGGCCGTGACTTCGGACGGAGCGAACAACATCGGTACGGGTTGGACGATCCAGGCTACCCACTTCCTTCTGCCGACGCTGCAGAACGCGGCGGAGCTTGGTGGCCTGAGCATCAACGCGGTCCTCACCAACGCATCGGGCGGGCCGATTCCGAGCGGGCTCACCGCGGCGGCGCAAGGCCAGCTCATCGGCGCGTTCGTGACCGGGACGACCCTCACGATCGCTACCC
>JBAVOF010000280.1:0-3500 GCA_049691835.1 Polyangiales bacterium | reverse complement strand
GACGTACGACTACGTCATCGCCGTGCGGGCGGTTGATTCCCGGGACGGGATGACGGCCGATTGGGCGCGAATTCCTCACGAGGTGCTGGCTCGTGTCTCGACGCGAATCATCAACGAGGTCCGCGGTTGCAACCGCGTTTGTTACGACATCTCATCGAAGCCCCCTTCGACGATAGAATGGGAGTGAGAAGGGCCGCCCTGCTGCTCGCGCTCATCGCGCTCGGCTGCGCGAAGCGGGGGACCATCGCCGCAGAGCCGGCGCGGCTGAAGATCGTGGCTTCTCCTCCAAACGCTTCGGTCTACGTCGACGGCCACTACTTCGGCCGTGCCACGGTCCTTTCGGAAGAGCCCAAAGCGCTCGTTCCAGGCGCGCACCTGCTCACGGTTCAGGCCGACGACCATTTCCCGCACGACATGGAGATCGATCTGCCGTCGGGCGTCACCACGATTGCGATCGACCTTCGCCCCATTCCGCCCTGACGGCGAAGGCGCCGATCAGTGCCGGAGCGCGCTCTCCAGTTCCTTGGCCGTGTTGTACTCCGCCTCGATCATCGGACCTGCGAGGCGCACGACCAGGTGAGTGGGGCTCATGACCTTGAGCCGTTGCAGCTCGGCGAACTTGGCGTCTATCTTGTCGTTCACGAGGACCAAGTTGGCCTGAGCGCGAACAAGATCGGGGGCCTTCGCCAGGGTTTCCCTGAGGAGCTCTTCGCACCGCTCGGGATCGACGTATCGCTCGAAGGCTTCCATCGCGCGCAAATAAGTGCGAACGGCGGGATCTCCTCCACCTTCATCGGCGTATCGCATCATTCGGTCGAACTCCAGCCAATTGCCGCGCAAACGGAAGTAGTTGGCGTTGGCGAGATAGGCGAGCTGTGCTTTGGGGTCCAGCGCGATCGCCTGTTCGGCCAGATCCGATCCGGCGACGAGGGGCTGTTCGGACAGGATGTGCAAGGCGCGAATCACCTTGCGCAGATCGGCCGTCTCAGCGTTGAGCTTCGCAATCTTGGCCTGGTCCTCCTGTCCAGCGGTCGGGTCCACCAGGGGGCGCGATTGGGAGAGCTGTCGAAGCTCGGTGAGGTCCTGCCGCCTCTCTTGGTCGAGAATCCACGCGGCCGTCATCAGAGCGTTCGCGTACGAGAGCTCGAGATAGGCTCGAACCGTCAGAGCCTCGGGGCCCTGTCGCGTTGCGGCAAATCGTCTGGCCATCTCGAACTCGGGCAGGCGGTCGCCTCGGATGATTGCGAGCACCTCCGCCATCGACGTCACGGGCGTGTCCGGTGGCGGAATGGGGGGAACGCCGTAGTTCTTTTGGAACTCCTGAACGATCTGCGCCGCTTCGGGCGGGCGCATCGTTTCGACGTCGATGCCCTTGCCGATCGTCGACCCGTCGTTGGTCGCAGACTTGGAAGAAGCGCAAGCGCTCGACAGCGCCATCAGCAGGATTGCGGAAACCGTTCGTTTCATGGCGCGGAGGCTAGCACAAGCAAAGACGCGGGATAGGGCAATCAGGCTCAGCCCGTCCAGAAGGCGGCGATGCGCTGGATCATCCAGAACGAGGCGAGGCTGCCTACGATGTACGCGGCGGGTTTCTCGAGACGCCGGAGCGACGCCATGGAGAGGTCGCGATCGGCGAAGGCCCGCGCTGCCATGCGGGCGATTTGATACCCGAGGGTGACGATGAGCACGAAGATGATCTGCCCGAGCTCGACGCCGAGGTTGAAAAACAGCAGAGCGGCGGGGATCTCGGTCTGTGGCAGACCCGTTTCACCGAGCACCGCCGCGAACCCGAAGCCATGCAGCAAACCAAACGATGATGCCACCGCGATGGGATAGCGGTAGGTCAGGCTGTTCGTGTCGCCGCGCACGATTTCCAAGGTGAGGAACACGATGCTCAGCGCGATCGCCGCCTCCACCGGTGCGACCGGCACGTGAACCATGCCGAGGGCGCTCAATGCGAGCGTGATGGAGTGGGCGATGGTGAATCCGGTGATCGTGACCAAGATCCGTCGAGCCGTCCCAGCGATGAGCAAGAGACAGATCACGAACAAGAGATGATCGTAGCCTTCGAGAATGTGTCGGACTCCCAGGGCAAGGTAGTCATGCGCAACGCTTCCAAAGCTCTCCACCTCGGGAAGGATGACTTCGGACTGGGCAGGGGAGGCAACAAGCGAGTGCTTTTCGCCAGACAACCGTGAAACACGGACGAGCGCGGACACCGAAGGATTGAACAGGGGGTATCGGATTCGTAAGGCGGTTCCAGCAGGGTCGGCCTCACATCGATACGTACGTTGCCGGACGCTTCCCTGTGTCGCTCCGCCAAGAGCTGGATCGCTGAGGGAGCTGCAACTCCCACTCATAGAGACGTCCGGTGCGTTGCGTACCATCACCGAAGGAGGGATCTTCCATTGCACAGAAAAGACGAGGGACGCCTTTTCGGTGACCTCGATATACAGAGGACGACTCTCATGGGCCCGAGCGGTGGGGGCGCAGACCGCCCCGAGGACGAGTCCCACCATCAGCGACAGCCCCGGGTGCCTCATCGACTCACCCCGGTCTCGGCCTGCGATGCCGGCGCCGCGGCGCGTTCGAGCTCGACTCGCACCTCATAGCTTGCGACGATATCGGCGATGGTCGCTTCCGTCTTGTCGCGAATCATCGCTCTTCGCGCATCCTCGCGGACCCGCCCTTCGATCTCGGCAAGCTCCGCGTCGCGTCCCGGCTGGTTGGTGGTCAACATGACCAAGTGCACGCCGTAGGGTGAGTCGAACGGACCCCGCCAAGTGAAGTCGTTGGGCTCGAGCTCGAACAGAGCCCTGGCCATGGGGACGCCGAAATGGCTGGCGACGTAGTCGGGGGTTCGTTCGACGTAGTTGACGTGATAGAGAAATCGATCTCCGTGCTGCGGGGCATCGGTGAAGGGGACGCCATCCCGATTCAGCTCTGCGAGCTTCTTCTCCGCCAGGGCCCAAGCCTGATCCCGAGTATGATCCTCGGTGTCGAAGTAGATGTGGGTGAACGTGACGTACGGTTCGACGAAGTAGTCGGACTTGTGAGCATCGAAGTACCTGCGCAAGGCTGCGTCGTCGAGATCTACCGCAGCCTCGACGAAGCCCTCGGTGATGAACTCGAGCTTCTGCACCAGTCGTCGCCGAATGACGTAGTCGTCCTCATCGAGGCCAAGCGCAAGCGCTTCGCGATGCAGCACCTCTTCGCGGACGTAGTCGTCGATCAGCTGTTGCAACTCCTCATCCGACATCGACTCGAGTTTTTTCTCCGCAAGCGTCGCGTCGAAGACCTTGATCCGGTACTGGATGAAGGTGAGAAGCGCATCGTGGTCAACGTTGACCACGTTGGCGTCCTCGGTGCGCTCATTTCGATTCGCGAGCCCGAACACGAGGAACAGTGCCAGGCCGGCCGCGAGGAAATGGACCAGTGGCTCTTGGAAAAACCTCGTCATCCAGCCTTAGGGCGTATACCAGATCGGTGATGAGTAGGCC
>JBAVOF010000279.1:0-5043 GCA_049691835.1 Polyangiales bacterium | reverse complement strand
GGCCAGTCCCTGGCATTACGAACAGCCATCGCCTCCACGGGATTGGCGACGAGGTAAGCGAGCGACTCGATTGTCGCTTCAGGCGTCAAGAGCTCGTGTGCGCCGGTGCTCCGCTTGTCGAAGACCTCCCCGGGCCATCCCCGAATACTCTTGATGCACAGCGCCAGATGGCGATGGAAGGTCTGAAGAAACAGAGAGAGTTCGCCACGCACATCTGTGATGACTTCGTGCGAGTGCGATGACATCAGAGCTCCCGCATGCACGGCAACTCCGTGCGCCTGTGCCGCATGGCCGAGGCAGTACCAATACGCTTGCTCCACCTGCCGTGACTCGTCCGGATTCAGAAGGAAGTAACGTCGTGTGGTCCGGCGGGACAGGGCCCAGACCATGCCGGGTTCGATGATGCGTCGTCGGGTCATGCGGGAGGAACAAGCGAGAATCGTGCCTAGCCCAGTCCCGAATGCTTTCGCGAGTTAGGGCGGCCGCTCGTGGCGGTTCGCCAGTGCCCGCCGCCGGTCGCCGGGCCTGGACAACCCAGCGAAATCACTCACGCCTCGCTTCGTTTCAGCCAACGACGGACGGATCTGCCAACGACGGACGGATCTGTCAGTTTGCGGGGAGCGTTGCCGGGACGACTTTCAACACCGCACCGCCACCGCCGCTCCCATCCGTCGTCACGTAGAGGTTGCCATCGGGGCCGAGTCGCGGCGAGCGAAGTCTTCCTCGATTTGTGATCTGCTCATTATACGCGAAGTACAGGCCACCCTCGGTGATGTAAAAGAGTCGCAGGTGGCTTGCTTTCAGAGTCGCCACGGCAAGGGTTCCCGAAAAGACACCCCAATGCCGACCTTCGAGGAACTCCGCCCCCGAAGGAGCGATCGTCGGCGACCCACTCGACCAGATCGCCTCAACCGCGTTCGGGAATTTCCCGAGGTCTGTCATCGGTACCGTTTCGTTGTAACCCGGTGCAGGGTCCCACCCAAAATTTCCCGACGCCAGACTATTGACCTCGTCGTCAGCGTCAGAGCCGTGCTCGACCGAGACGCCGAACCCATCGCTCCGAAACGCGATCCCCTGAACGTTTCGGTGGCCCTTCGAAAACCACAGACGTCCATTCGGATTCCCCGGCGCCGCGTCTCCGTTTCTGGTGACGCGCAGGACCTTGCCTCCCAGCGAATCATCATCCTGGGGAGTCGTGCCGGTCGCCGCATCCCCCGTTCCAACCCACAGGTAGCCGTCGGGACCGAATCGCGGACGGCAGCCACTATGCCGACCATCGTTGTACGGCATTCCCGTCACGATATCGGCCCGCTGCAAGATGGCGTCACCATTCTGGCTCAACGTGAACCTCACGAGCCGGACGTCGACCGAGCCCCCGGCGTTGGATGTCATGCACACGAAGACATAACCATTGGTGTCGAACGTTGGATCGACTTCGAGGCCCAGCATCCCGCCCTCGCCATACACGACGACATCGGTCGGTTCGAACACCACCGGCGGAATGGAGGACCCGCCGACGTACACATTCAGGCGTCCGGGTCGCTCGGTGACGAGCATCGTCCCATTTGGAAGCCATCCAACGTCCCAAGGATTGCTCAGCCCCGATACCTCCGTGGTGGCTTGAAGAACTTGCTGCGTTTCGCAAGTAAGGCCGAGTGCCATGGCGCACAAGGAGATGATGGCGAGTTTCGTGTATCTCATGGTGGTCGTATCCTGCAATCGGGATACCAGATCGCTCCCAGCGAGCTTGTAGCACGAGAATTTGTCGACCGGTTCGTCGCAATTTCAACAGCACGGCTGCCGTTCGAGTTGATCAAACACTGAGCCGACGTATTTGGCCCCTGTCGGGGCGTTCGTGATCGTGTTTAGGCTCGCCTTCCGTTCTCTGCAGTCTTGTGTCACCTTTCCGCCCGATTTACTTACCTGGAGTGAACACGATGTCATCTTTTGTCAAAGCTTGTCTTGTTGCCCTTGCCTTGCCCCTCTTGCTGCTGACCGCCTGCGGGGACTCCGACAATGGCGCGGGGGGAAGCGGTGGAAGTGGCGGGACCGGTGGAGCGGGTGGCGTCGGAGGCGCCGGCGGATCCGGGGGAGTCGGTGGTGAGCCCCTGATGGCATCGTTGCTACTAGAAACCGTCGACGTCCCGAGTGACGCAAAGCCCGCACACACGCCTGGCACCCCAGGGGTGACCGTGACCAACCCGAGGCTCATCGAGCAGTTTGGCAGCGCGGATTTCGATCTCAACAACGCGCGCTACACACGCTATCACCTCTCCGACCAAGCCGACAGTCAACCGGATGCAATCCTGGTCCTGGTTCCGGGCTTCGAGGGAGGCGCATCCACGTTCGCGGTGCTCGCCGAGAGCCTGATGCGGCGCGCGCAGGACGAGGCCTCCATGATAGTCGAAGTCTGGGCGGTCGATCGGCGATCGAACCAGCTGGAGGACACCGTCGGATTGGATCTCGCCGAGCAGGAGCAGGATCCGTCGATCGGTCTCGACTTCTTGTTCGGTGACGAGCTTGGGCTCGAGATGAACGAGACGTTGGCCTCGGAGCTCAACCGCCGTGCCGTTTTCTACAACACGGGCGACGACCTCGCGTTCATGGCTCAATGGACCGCGCTCACGCACTCACAAGACATCGATGCCGTTGTCGAGGCCGCCCGCAGCGCCGCCCGCAACGCCAATGTGTTCCTCGGAGGTCACTCGGCCGGAACGGGCTTCGCCGCGCGCTACGCCGCGACTGATTTCAACCTAGCCGGCGGTGACCCTGAACCCGGTTACGCCAAGCTCCGCGGCCTGGTCATGCTCGAAGGCGGCGGCGGCAGCCTGCCGATGGAGGCCCCAAGCGAAGACCTGCTCGACCGCATCGAAGCGCGTTTCGACGGGGGACTCTATGGCGCCGTGCTTAGCCAAGCGCCCCGGTGCATCCATGGCGAGACCGCCTGCACCGCCGACACGGAGCTCGACGACTGCGCAGCGTTCGAGAACACGAGTTGCACCCAGCCGGTCAATGCGTACTCAGTGGTGGCAGGCCTGTTGTCCCCTCAGCTCCTGGCAGTTTCCGAGGTGGCAGCGCTCGAGGGAGACATTCAGGGCGACACCGGCATCTCGATCCTGCAGGCCGACCAAAATGGGATTGAAGGCAACAACGCGGTGAACCAGGTGCCCGAGCTGTCTGCACTCACCTTGCTACTGGGGACCGCGCCTACCAGCTCGGTCGCTTTGATCGGTCTGTTCTTGGACGACGACGGCGCAGCGGCGCTCGTTGCAAGCTTCGTGGCAACCTCGCTCGGCGCGCTCGGCCCAACCGTGGACGGTGTCCGCACCTGGTTGAACTATGGCGACGAAATGCCGGCCGATGTGTTTTCGGACAATGGCCCGAAGCCGACGGAGCTCGACGGAGCCGGCCGCTGGGGCATCGAGGTCGAGTCCACGGATCTCGAAGGTCACATGCTGCCATCGTTCTATGAGGGGCAGACGAACTTTTCGGACTGGTACTATCCAAGTTCGGGGCTTGGGGTGGTCTCGGGATTGGGTCTCGATACCACGCCGCTCTCCGCACCGCCGCCGCAGGGCCGCGGCCGCACAGACATCGACAACGTCACCCAGGCGCAAAACGTGAGCATCCCAGTCATCGCGTTCGGAGGAAGCAACGGGTTGCTCCCGGTCTCAGGACGCATGCTCGGCTATGCCGACTCGCTCGCCGTCTGCACAGCTCCGAGCTGCGATGGGACGACCCCGCGGGTCGTCGATCGTGAGCAGCCGAGCACTGCGTTTCCAAGCTTTGGCGATGCGGCTGGGGGTTTCGAGGTGTTCATCTCCGAGGGTTACAGCCACGTCGACATCGTGTCCGCGGAAGACGACGAGACGAACAACGTGATCGCGCCACTGCTCCAATTCATGGAGCGCAACGCCGAGTAGCGCAGCCACGCACCGAACGCCGCTACTGCTTTTCGAACGTGATGGCGGGCTCGTTCACCTCCGCATACTCCGCGGATAGGTATCGATCGTAGCCCGTCTGATCGAGCAAGTAGCGCTTGAAATGGGCCACCATGTACAGGTTTTGGAGCCTCTGCGCCTCGGCGATCGGGAATACGTCGTCGGTGCAGGTGTCGTTGTAGGGCTGAATCAGCGCTCCGGCGCCAATGTCGGGCCATACGTCCTGGCTGAGGAACAGCACGTCTAGAAGTAGGTCTCCGATCGCGCAGACATTGGCGAAGTGGGTATGGGTCGCGCCGATCACCTCGACATTGAAGAGCGCCTCGGCGTTGGGCATGTGAGCGAATACGTACTGGTGGTTCTCGAGCGCGCCCGTGTCCAGGGTGCCGACCAAGAGGATCGTCGGTTGGGTCACGGTCGCGAGGTCTTCCTCGCTGAAATTGTTGCTGCCGACGCCGCCCGCAATGACGCCGATGGCCTTGACCCGCGGATCGGGGGCGGCCTCCGCCCAACCGGCCACCGTGCCTAACGCGGTAGCTCCACCGAACGAGTGCCCTAGGACTCCAATCTTCGATTCATCGATGCGGCCTTCAAACGCATCGCCCGAGGTGTTGGAGCGCTTGGACATCTGATCGATCACGAACGCCACGTCGGGCACCCGTTTCTCTGCGGGGTTCTGGTCGCTGCTGTCGGTCGCCGTGTTGCCGGTGTGCTCCGGTGCTGCGACGATGAAGCCGTGGCTGGCCAAGGTCTCCATCAACTGAGTGGACTGGGTATTGATGCCACCGAATCCATGTGAGAACACCAGGAAAGCCAGGGGCCCGGCGGACGAGACGGGAAGATCATCGACCGCTACTTCCGAGGGAAGCTCGAAGATTTCCTGAAGGGAGTACTTCGTGAGAGGCTCGCTCCGGGCATCGGCGGCGTCGACCGGATACCAGATGTCGACTTTGAGCTCGCGATTGTCGCGCGCCGCGTCGACCAGGCTGGACGTCGTGTGCCCCACCGCATACGCACCCAGGGCATCCGGTGCGTCCCCGCCGTGGCCAGCCGCTCCGCCGTGGCCAGCCGCTCCGCCGTGACCACCGGCTCCGCCGTGACC
>JBAVOF010000278.1:0-1869 GCA_049691835.1 Polyangiales bacterium | reverse complement strand
CCTCGATGGCGTGCTGCTCTTCGACTTGCTCGAACGCGAAGAGCGTCTCGACTGGGAACGAGCGCTTCACATTGGACGCCACGTGCTGAGCGCTCTGGACTATGCGCACGGCGCCGGCATCATTCATCGGGATATCAAGCCGGAAAACGTGATTCTGGTCAAACAGGACGACGACCCGGACTTCGCAAAGATCCTCGATTTCGGAATTGCAAAGCTGATCGACGACGTGCAGCCCGAGACAGACACGGCGCCGCTGATCAACGATGCCAGGCTGACCCAGCACGGAGTGACGATCGGCACGCCCACGTACATCGCGCCCGAGCAGGCGTACGGGCAGCCGATCGACGGGCGAGCCGACCTCTATTCGCTTTCGATCATGCTATACGAGATGATCGCGGGGGTACCTCCGTTCGATGCCGACGAGGTGGGAACGCTCCTACGCATGCATGGTACGGCGGAGGTTCCGAGCTTCAGCGTGACGGCCCCAGACGTGCACGTGCCCGAGGCCGTAGAGGCGTTGATCCGGCACGGACTCGAGAAAATCGCTGACCATCGCATCGGGAGCGCGAAGCAGTACATCGATCGAATCGACCAGATCATCCCGCGCAAGGCCGAGGGCGGCTCGGGACTTCGCGAGATCCCGTCGATCGTCGTCGATGGCGTTCGTGATGCCATTGGCCCCGCGGTCGTCCGGGCCATGAACTACAAGAAATCGCTCCGGCACTGGGTTGCAGCAGCCCTCTTGCTAGTCGCGATGACGGCGACGCTTGCATTCGCGTTTGCGAGCGACGCCCCCGACTACCGGCCCAAGGGCCCGCTCTTGCCCCTCGGTCAACCGGCGCTCGGAGCCGAGGTGGAAACGGCGGCACAGATGCTTTCCGAAGGCCATCCCAAGGAAGCGGCCGCGTACCTGATCAGTCAGGCGAAGCAAGTGCGCGATGAGCCGTATGCGCAGATGGTACTAGGACATGCGCAGGCCAGTGGACAACGCAGCATTCAGGCGTTGATGGCGTACAAATCGGCGGTGTCACTCGAGCCGTCGCTCGCACATGACAAGCTGATGCGCACCAATATCGAGCTGATTTTGGACAAGAAGGCGCCGGGTATCGTCGATGCTGCAATCGACTTCCTGGGAACGCTCGTGACGGTCGCGAACGACGGAGCAGCGGCTGACCAACTGGTGGATCTTGCTTCCTCGTCCAAGGTATCATGGCGGCGGCACAAGGCGTTGGAAGTCGCCGAGGCGGTGGGCCTGGGTGACAGAGTCGATCGGCTGGGTTCGTACCTGCTCGATCTGGAGCACGAAGAAAGCTGTCCACAACGCAAAGAGGCGGTCGCCAAGCTTCGCGCGCTCGGCAACAAGAAGGCCATTCCGGCATTGCGCGCGGCGAGGAAACGCATGCGTACCGGGAGCGGTCTGATCCAGAGGAAGGTCAACACCAATGCCTGCCTGCGCGCGGACGCGGCCGAGGCGATTCGGTACCTGCAAAGCCTCTAGCGCCGCTGAGCTCGATCGTGGCCAACGATATGTGAGCCTTCATCGGCTTCGGAATAGAAGAAGGGATCCGAAGCGGTATGTGGGTCGAGGGCGGTCTTGATGTGGGAGACCCACTGGTCGTAGTGGTAGCAGTGCGGACCGAGCTCTTTGTTGGCCCGGGTTTCGGCCGCGCGCCGGCTTCGAGGGGACTCTCCTTTACAGAGGTCTTCGGCCGGCTTTCTCACCAAAGTGAGTATCCACTCATTTTGGAAGTCCATCCCGATCCGGCTCCAGGGGCCCCCGGGACCTGAAAAATGGGCCCACCCCGGTTGGCCCGCCCGTGTCGGCGCATGTCGGCGGGCGTTGTTTGCGTTTGTTGGGCACACTAGACA
>JBAVOF010000277.1:0-2532 GCA_049691835.1 Polyangiales bacterium | reverse complement strand
CCCCCCGCGCGTGCGCGGTGCAATGCCAGGGCTGCCTGCTGCTCGGGAGTCTTGACGGGCACGAAGCGCATGTTCGGCCGCGCCACCGCCTCGCAGATCGCCTCGGCGTCATTGCGGTCGTTCTTGTGGGTCTTCACGTACGGCTTGACGAACTGCGGCGCCATGAGCCGCACTTCGTGGCCCAGCTCGATGAGCTTGCGCGCCCAGTGGTGCGCGCTGCCGCAGGCTTCCATCCCGATCAGGCAGGGTGGCAGGTTGGTAAAGAACGTCAGCATCTCGCTGCGCTTGAGTTGCTTGTGCAGCACCGCTCGCCCACGCTCGCTCACCCCGTGGACCTGGAACACGCTCTTTGCCAGATCGATACCCACTGTCGTAATCTTCATGACGGACGCCCCCTCTCGGTTAAGTGGTCGGATCGCACTGCCACTTTGGCGCACTTGACGCCGCAGTGGGAGGGGAGCGTCCATCCCATTAGGGGGTCGTGGGTTCAAATCCTGCCGGGCGCGCCAGAATTCAATCCTTTAGGACCTGCAAACCAGGTCCTCTTCTGTGTTGCGCGACCTTTGCGCGACTGGTTATCCACAGGCGTATCGCTGGCGTGCGCTGCGCGGTAAACCGTTCGCGACGCGCAGAATCGTTCGGGTCCCCACGCGGTCGAGCACGCGATTGGCGAGTGCCACCAGGCGCCCGACATCGGCGCTCGCGTAGAGTTCGGGCATTGTTCGCACAGCATGGCCGAGCAGCGCGCATCGATCTTCCTCTGCGACCCCGGCGGCACGTAGCCGCGTCGCGAAGGTGTGCCGCAGATCATGGACTCGAACGTCGGTGAGTCCCGCGCTGCGTCTGAACGATCGACCAAGCCGCATCGTTCAAGACTACGACGTGGGGTCGGCGCGACTTGAACTCCTCGGCCGGGATGACAAACACGCTTCGGGCGAGCTCGGGAATCGAGACCTCCCAGGCCCACTGCAATCCACACAGGTTCGCGTCGCGCAGCCCCGTGTTCACGGCGAAGAGCGCCACGCGCGCGAGATGATCCGGCAGACGCCGAAAGATCCGATCCTGCTCCTCCCAGGTCAGCGGATGAGGCGGGCGCGGAACTCGCGTAGCATCGTGATCAGAGGTGGGGCGGAGTGTCCGGTTGACGGTGGTTGCGCTGACACCCTCGGCGAGCCGTGCCTCGACAAAGGGTCGCAGCGTCCCATCATGCACCTTACGCCCCTCCAGATCGCCGACCTCCCGTAGCAATATCCGGATGTGCCAGGCGATGTCGCTGGCGGTGCGCTTGTGCTTCGATTCGAGGAGGAAGCGCTTCGCGCAGTCGGAGAAGAGCGCTCGTGCATGCTTGCGCCGCTCGATCTCCAGCTCGAGCCGATCGAGTTCGACGAGAAGCCGACGCTCGGCATCCTCCTGCGCGACCGCGCCCAGGCGAAGGAAGATCCGCTCTCCACGGTACTCCTTGTTGATCGTGCGATGATCCTGGGCATCGACCGTGATACCGGGTGTTCGGGTGCTCGGCATGGCGTTCCTCCGTCGCATGGATGTGCCTGACGAGCAGGGGACCTTGCCCTGCGCCATGCGCACCATGCGCCCACGCAGCCTCAGGGCCGATCGGTCTTCTCCAGCCCCGAAGAGTTCGGCGTCCAGGAAATCGCACCGAGGAAAGCGACAAGAACACCGCTCGCGAGAGACCGGGAAAGCCGTCAGAGTCGGCCGGCTTCCTTCGCTTCCAGAATGGCGGCCTGGCGCGTTCTCTTGAGCTTCTGGTCTTTGAGGTTGAGCGTGCCGCGCTTGGGGTGAACGTCGAACCGATGGTTCGGCGAAGGTGCAACCCATTCGGTATCGAACGGCAGTCGCACCGTGTTACCAAGATCGAACTTGGTGTCCCGGTCGAGCCCGGCCTTCGGGGCCGTCGCGCGGACCGTGAACTCGCCCGGGTGGCGCTGCTCGACGTCCTGCGAGGTTCCGTAGGCCACCCGAACGATCGAGGCCGACTCGTCCTCCGGGTCCTCCTCGACTTCGATGACCAGGGCCGGCCTCTCCTTCGGCCCGGGTGTTGCGACCTTGCTTTCCGGGAGTCGGCATTGAACGATGTCGCCGGCCTTCGGCCTCGGTGCCCACGGGCGCGCGCTCATCTCAGCAGACTGCCGAGGACCCGGCCCTTGCGCTTCGGCTCGTGCTTGCGGATCGCGGCGAGCTGCGCCTTGGTGAGCGGCGGATATCCCTCGTCGGCCTCGCCGCGCAGCGCATCCTCGCGCAGTCTGGCGAGCGCGAAGTGCACGGCCTGGGTCTCGGAGAATCCGAGCGCCCTGGCGACCCGGCGCAAGGTCTCGCGGCTGACTGTGGTCAGCGTGTCAACCTTGAAGTTGAGCAACAGCGCTTCTTTGCGGTTTGAATTGGTGGTCATGGCGTTGGCTACCGTCGTCGTTGGTATATAAGAAATATCAGTAGTGTCCGGACGTTAGTCGAACAGTTTCAGTTGATTAACGGGAATGGTCTGGATGTCGTCGGTGATGATGTCGGCAAGTAGCT
>JBAVOF010000276.1:0-3185 GCA_049691835.1 Polyangiales bacterium | reverse complement strand
GTCGAGTCCATCGGTTCGGTGGTCGAGATTCTCCGACGAAACCCCGATGCGTTTGCGCACTTCGACCAGGCAAAGACGGCCGACCCCAGCTTGCAGAACCATCTGATGGTTCACAGACCCTGGATCGACGACGTCACTTGGACCAAAGCAGGAGAGCCTGGCGTGTATCGTCGCGTGCCGGAGGTCATCGATTGTTGGTTTGACTCCGGCTGCATGCCGTTCGCGCAGTGGGGCTATCCACATCAGAACAGGGAGGGCTTCGAGAGCAGCTTTCCGGCCGATTTCATTACCGAAGCCGTCGATCAGACCCGCGGTTGGTTCTACTCGTTGATGACGATCAGCTCGCTCATGTTCCCCGAGCAGGCGCTTCCCCATCCATTCAAGAACTGCGTCGTCCTCGGCTTGATGACCGACGAGAAGGGCAAGAAGCTCAGCAAGCGCGATAAGAACTACACCGATCCACTCGAGCTCATGGATCGAGTGGGAGCCGATGCGGTGCGATGGGCGCTGTACGCCGGCACCGTGCCCGGGCAAAACACGCGGTTCTTCGACGATGCAGCCACCGAGGCGGTTCGCGAGTTTCTCTTGAAGATTTGGAATGTGTACAGCTTCTTCGTCACGTATGCGAACATCGACGGCTGGAACGCCCAGATGTCTCGCCCCGCCCTCGCCCAGAGGCCCGACATGGACCGCTGGGTGCTTGCCGAGCTCGATGCGACGGTACGCGCGGTGCGCCAGGAGCTCGACGACTACAAGAGCCACATGGCCGTTCGACACCTGCTTGGTTTCGTGGACGGGCTCTCGAATTGGTACGTCCGCCGCAGCAGGGCCCGTTTTTGGGCTGCAGACGATTCCGTCGACAAGCGCTCCGCATTCAGCACGCTCTACGAAGTGCTGGTCGATCTGACCAAGCTGGCCGCGCCCTTCATTCCGTTCATGACAGAGACGCTTTTTCAGAACTTGGTGCGAAGGGAAGACAGTTCGGCGGCATTGTCGGTGCACCTCGCGACGTTCCCGGAGCCGAAGCAGGAGCGGGTCGATGAGGAGCTTCGCCAAACGATGGAGCGAGTGCGCAACGTGGTGACCCTCGGGCAGCGCGTCCGGAACGAAAACAAGCTCAAGGTGCGTCAGCCGCTCTCGGAGGCGATTGTCGTCGTGGCGGACGACGGCGAACGAGAGGCGATCGATCGGTTCGCGAGCGCGATTCGAGAAGAGCTCAACGTGCGGGAGCTCGGATTCACGCAGGAGCCGCACAAGTACGTGGAGTTCGCGCTAGTGCCGAACTTCCGCGCCCTGGGGCCCAAGCTCGGCAAGCAGGTGCCGGCCTGCAAGAAGGCCCTCTCCGAAGCGGATGGCTCGGCCCTGTACGCAGAAATGGAAAAGACTGGGAAGATCGTGCTTGAGCTCCCGGACGGCCCCATCGAGCTCACGCCGACCGAGGTGGAGGTACGCCTGAGCGCGCGACAGGATTTCGCCGCTGCGTCGGGGGCGGGTCAAGTCGTGGTGATCGACACCCGCGTGGACGAGAGCCTCCGCCGCGAGGGCTTGGCTCGTGAGGTGATCAATCGGATCCAACGCTCCCGCAAAGCAATGGACCTGGCGTACGAAGCGAGAATACGGGTGGTTTGGAATGCAGAGGGCGATCTCGCGCGAGCCATCGAGGAGCACGCGGAGCGGATCGCTGCCGAAACCTTGGCGACGGCGCTTGCACGCGGTGGCACCCACGTCAGCAGCGAGCACGACACCGAGATCGACGGAGCCTCCCTCGGTCTCTCGATCACCGCGGCGTAGTTGGCGATTCAGGCTTTCGGGACCAGCGTGTCCATAGCAGCCCGGCGAGAAGCAACGCCCCGACGCCGAGCAACTGGGAGGTGCTCAGACCCACGAGCTCACCGCGTTCGTCGGCTCGCCAGTGTTCCAAGCCAAATCTGAGGATCGCGTAGAGCGCGATGAATGACAGCATGACCTGACCTTCGAAACGCCGACGTGGGAGTAGCCAAAGCCACAGGAAGGCCGTGATCAGGAGACATCCAAACGCTTCGTACAGCTGTGTCGGGTGCACGGGCAGGGAGGGGAGCTCCGGAGCTTCGAGCAAGCCAGCGCGCCATTGAGATTCGCTAGCCGGAGAGAACGGCGGGAAGCTCACTCCCACGTGCTGGTCCGTGGGCACACCGAAGCAGCATCCGCCCAGGAAGCACCCGAGGCGACCGAACACCAGTCCCAACGAGATGCTGATCGCTGCGATGTCCATGCCCCGGTAGATGGGAACGCCCTCGCGCCGAATGAACCAGATTCCAAAGACGGACGCGGCGATCAGGCCCCCGTAGTAGGTCAAGCCACCTCGCCAAAATGCCGCCCAGGCGAAGCAGTCGCGCGCCGAAGGCTGACAGATTTTTCGCGCTGCATCCCAGATGCCCTCGGCTTGTTGGCACTGACCTGGGGTGATTCGCCACTGCACTTTGGTGGGGTCGGTGCACAAGTGGACGTAGTCCCAGAAGTATCCATCCGCGAAGACGTGGAGCAGACGAGCGCCGAGCACGCCAAAAATTACACTGAACAAGCCGAGGTCGATGAACGTGTTCGGGTCGAGTCCGTCCTGCTTCGCGAGGCGTGCGGCCAACCATGTCGCTGCGGCAAATCCGATCAATAGGAGCGCGAAATATGCGGGGACTGGCTCCCCGAAAATCTCTGCGAGGGTCGGAAGCATTTAGGGAGTCTCCATCACGCCGTCTCAGCCAGCGAGAGTCCGTGCGTTTTCGGTGTCTGCCCGCTTCTTGCGTCGTCCGTCGACGTAGCCCTCGATAAGAATCAATGCGACGCCAATCGTGATCCAGGCGTCCGCAACGTTGAAGGTGGGATACGCCCATCGGTCGTTGAGGTGAAATCGAACGAAATCGACCACGTAGCCAAAGCGCACACGGTCGACGAAGTTCCCGACCGCTCCAGCTATGATGAGAGGCACGCTGATCGCGAAGAGTCTGCCCCCGCGGCCGGTCACGAACATCCAGAGCAACAAGATCACCGCGCCGGCGGCCGCAACGTAGAAAACACCCTTGCGGAGGGGCGCAGGCATGTCGCGCATGAAGCCAAACGCAGCCCCGCAGTTTTCGGCATAGCGAAACTCGAGGTAGCCATCGACCAACACCACCGGCTCCCGCTGGATCCGACGGGGTTGAATCCGGCCG
>JBAVOF010000275.1:0-3087 GCA_049691835.1 Polyangiales bacterium | reverse complement strand
GAAGCGCTTCATCTCGATGAGCGACGGATGCTTGGGCTCCCGGCAGCTCAGGAACGCCGAGATCCTGACGCCGGCCTCTTCGTCGGTCACGGCGATCACCGCCGCTTCCTTGATCGCGGGGTGACGGTACAGCGCCACCTCGATCTCCCCGAGCTCGACGCGGTACCCGCGCCGCTTGACCATGCGGTCGCGCCGCCCAAGGTACGTGTAGTTGCCGTTGGGCGCCTCGATGACGATGTCGCCGGTCTTGTACCAGCGTCTTCCCGCATCATCGGTGAGGAACGCCCGGCTGGTTTGATCGGGAAGCGCCCAGTAGCCTTGCATCACGCCCCGGCCAGCGACGTAGAGTTCGCCCTCCTCTCCGCGCGCCACCTCCCGGCCTTCCGGGTCCACAACCTTGCACTCGAGGTGCGAGCACGAAATACCGATCGGCACCGGTACAACGCGATCCTCGGGAATGGGCGTCGGCACCTCGTAGAAGGTGCACACGTTCGTCTCGGTAGGCCCGTAGAGGTTGAAGTAACGTCGCTGCGGGAGCAGCTTGCAGAGCGATCGCAGATGACGGATCGGGAAGACTTCGCCCGCGAACAGCACCGTACGGAGCGCGCGGTAGTCGCGCCCCTCGAGTTTTCCGTACTGGGCGAGCAGCGCCAGGATCGAAGGTGCCGAGTACCAAATCGAGATCCGCTCGTCGGCCATCAACGCGGCCAGGCGCTCGGGATCTTTGCCGATCTCTTCGCCTACGAGCACCAGTGTGGCACCGTGCTTCAGCGCGACGTGAATATCAAGGATCGAGAGGTCGAAGTGGAACGGCGCATGCGAAGAGAAGCGATCGGCGGGCCTCGGCGCAAAGACCTCCGAACACCAGTCGACGAAGCTCGCGCCGTTCTCGTGCGAGAGCATCACGCCTTTCGGCTTGCCGGTGGAGCCGGACGTATAAAGGATGTATGCAAGATCGTCCGGGGCGGGGAACACCGTGCTCACCCCCGCTAAGGGACGGGACGCATCGGCCTCATCCAGCGATTCGCGCAGACCCGTGCCGCCGCCAGCGTCGCCGATCGACAGAATGGTCGGTGCCGCGCCCAGGGCATCGAGTTCGGCACGGACCTTCGCCTCGAAGCGCACCTCCAGAACGACGACTCGGACGGCGCAGTTCTGCAGAATGTACGCGTTTCGCGTAACAGGCGCCCCCGGGTCGACCGGCACGTAGGCGGCTCCCGCCTTCAGGATGCCGTAGATCACGGCCACGGCGTCGATTGACTTCCGAACGTAGATCCCTACCCGGTCGCCGGGCGAGACGCCGAGCGCGCAGAGCCGGTCACGGAGCCGGTCGGAAAGTGCCGCGAGCTCACCGTAGGTGATCGCACCTTGGCCGGGCTCGACTACGGCAGTGAGATCCGGCCATTGCCGGGCGGACTCGACGAAATACTCATGCAGAGCGCCGTGTCTGGTCATGATCTGGCGACCTCTTGGTGGAAACGAGCTGCACGATGTTGGCGATGGAATCGAAGTTCTCCCGGTCCACCTCGTGCGCCTCGAAAATCACGTTGAACCGCTCCTCGATGAAGAGCACGACCTTCATCGTCGCGATCGAATCGAGGATGCCCCCGGTGATGAGCGGCGTCGTCTCGGTAAGCTCGTCAGGGTTCTCCCCAGGGAGGAATTCCGAGAGGATGAACTCCTTGACTGCCGACTTGATCTCGTCATTCACGTTGATTCTTCCTTGCTGGATCATCGGATCGCATCATCGCGGCGCTTTCGCCTTCGACCCGAAGACGGCATTGTCTTGCGCCTGGAGCTCGTCATACAGGCGTCGGGCGATCAGACGATGGGCTCGGGCATTGGGATGCTGGTCCCAGTCCGCAACGCGGAGCGCCGCGAGGTCCTGGCCTTCGTAGACGTTGCCCATGTCGATCATCACGAAACCTGCGTCCCTCGCAGCGCGCATCGCTACCGGCGTCTCTTCCTCCCACGTCCCTTTACGAACCTGCGGGAGGAAGATCCAGACAGGCACGATTTCGCGGCGACGGCACTCGTCTACGATGCGCTTGTATACGGCCGAAAGAACTTCGTCGTGGAGCGGTTCGAGCCGTCGAAGAATCGTGGTCTCGTCCATGTCCGGGGCGAGGCCTGCCTTGGTGACGAGCACATCGAGCTCCGGGTAGGGGATAGCGATTCTTTGCCGAACGATCGCGGCGAGATGCAGGGCCGATTGAGACGGCTCGCGGCCGACCGCGACATAGAAGACCGCGTTCGGACTGAAGTCGAGCGCTCTCTCCAGAGCCACGAGTTGTTGCGGCGGTTTGTATCCCGGTACGCCGAGATTTAGGATCTCGTATCGCGCCGGGCCGCCGCGGGCGGGTTCGTGGTTCAGCCGATCCTCCACGAGCGCTTCGAAGGTCTGGCCATCACCAACCCCCCAACCCATCACGTTCGATGGTCCGAGGAGCGCAATCCGATATGTGCCCGGCGGCGGCACGCGTTCGTAGTCCTTGTCGCGCATCCCCCAGCGGTTGACGGTGATTGGACCGTAGTCCGTCGAGGCGACGAAGGATGGAATGAGCTCGGTGCCGACGAATCCGCCAATGTGCCGTTTCAGGGCTCCGAAGTTCACGTCAAGGAAGTTCTTTGGCTTCTGTGAGTAGACCTCCCAAAGCTGCGAATTGAACCGGTTCACTCGCAGCAGATCTTCGTAGTAGCCTCGGTCAAGCGCAGCGTTGTCCAGGCGGCTGAGTTGTCCGGAGCGGAGCGGCTGGATGAACGTCGCCACTCTAGGTCCGAATTCCGTGTAGATGCCTTCGATGCCGACCATGAGAAGCAGAGCCATTGTCACCGTCGGTCGAATCGCTTCGCGAATCCACGCGTCGCGATGCCGAGACTCCCGTTTGATCGCCTTTCTGTCACCCATTGCCACGACTCCGGCTGCGATCCCAATTGCCACGGGCGCCAGAAGCAGTAGCGGCGATGCGGCACCGTCGGCGGCGACACTTCCGCCCATCGCGGACCACAGGGAAAGCCAGGCGGAAAGCGAATCGGCCGTCCAGAAGGACCACAGTACGCACAGCACCGTAAAGGTCGCCGTCACTT
>JBAVOF010000274.1:0-2625 GCA_049691835.1 Polyangiales bacterium | reverse complement strand
GACTCCGCCGAGCGGCGCGAGGGCGCGCTCGAGTTCGTGGCCGACTTGGCCGTTTCTTCCGGTTAGAAGGATCTTCACGGGAGTAGCGCCCTGCTTCGATCGACGCTCCAAACCACCCCGCCCGCTGCGCGGGCACCCCTCCTTGGAAAGGAGGGGAAACAGCAAGGCAGCGCGCCTTCCGGCCTTCTCACGGAAACACTTCGGCGTCGCGCATCGGCACGCCCGCCTTGTCCTTAGCGGAGAGAACCGGCTCCCCGGCGAGCGGCCACGCGATCGCGAGGTCGGGGTCGTTCCAGGCAATCGAGCGCTCGTGCTCGGGGGCCCAGTAGTCGGTGGTCTTGTAGAGGATCTCGGCGAATTCCGAGACGACCAGGAACCCGTGCGCAAAGCCGGGCGGCACCCAGACCATGCGCTTGTTGTCCGCGCTCAGTGTGACGGACGCACACTTTCCGAAATGGGGCGAGGAGCGGCGAATGTCCACCGCGACGTCGAAGACTTCTCCGGTGACGCAGCGCACGAGCTTTCCCTGCGGTTGCTGGATCTGATAGTGCAACCCGCGCAGCACGTTCTTCGCCGAGCGCGAGTGGTTGTCCTGCACGAAATCGACGTCGAGTCCGGTCGCCTCGCGGAACGCGCGTCGGTTGAAGCTCTCGAAGAAGAAGCCGCGCGCGTCGCCGAAGACCTTCGGCTCGATTACGAGGACGTCAGGCAGCGCGGTCGGTGTGACGTTCATGTACGGCGGGCCCTTGCTCGGGGTGCCCCGAGTCGTTGACCGGAGGCGGGCCGAGAGGCCCGTTTGACTTGGTCATGTTTCGAGTCTAATCTCTGACCATGATCAAGGTAAACATCCATCAAATCAAGACCCATCTCTCGGCCTATCTTCAGCGCTTGCGGCCCGGTGAGACTATCGTCGTCTGTCGCCGAAACACCCCAATCGCGGAGCTTCGGCTGTTGCCGCAGCGGCGCCGGAAGAAGCGTCCAATCGGGCTTGCCGCGGGCCAGTTTCGGATCCCGCCGGAGTTCTTCGAGCCGCTGCCCGAGGAGATTGCCGAGGCTTTTCGCGGCGGCCGTTGATGCGGCTGCTCCTCGACACCGCCACGTTCCTCTGGGTCACGCTGGGCGCCCCGCAGCTGTCGGAGAATGCGCGGCGCCTCGTTTCGGACCCGGACAACGAGGTGTACCTCAGTTCCGCGTCGGTCTGGGAGATTGTCGTCAAGCACGCGCTGGGCCGGCTGCCGCTGCCGGCGCCGCCGCACGAGTTCGTTCCCATCCAGCGGCAGCAGCACGAGATCGAGCCGCTGCCCCTCGACGAGGCTTCGGTTCTGCAACTCGGCAAGCTTCCCGATCATCACCACGATCCGTTCGATCGGATGCTGGTCTGCCAGGCGATCGCGCACGGGCTGACGCTCGTGACGCCCGACCGGCTGATCATGCAGTATCCCGTACAAACCTCCTGGTAGTGCTCGCTCGCGACGCCATCGAGCGACGTGTTCCGGGCTGACGTGTTGCGCGACATTGATCAGAACACGCGGTCCTCGAGGACGCGGAGCAGATACTTGCCATAGGAGTTGTTCTTGCCCATGGCCGCGCTCAGCCGCTTGATATCGTCGGCGGAGATGTAGCCGAGGCGGAATGCAATTTCCTCGGGGCAAGCGATCTTCAGTCCCTGCCGGCGCTCGATGGTCTCGATGAAGGTCGCCGCTTCGAGGAGCGACTCGTGCGTACCGGTGTCGAGCCAGGCGTGGCCCCGCCCCATGACGCTCACGTGGAGCTCGCCGCGCTCGAGATAGCGCCGGTTGACGTCCGTGATCTCGAGCTCGCCGCGCGCGGACGGCTTGAGCGATTTTGCGATGCCCACGACCTGGGCGTCGTAGAAGTAAAGTCCGGTCACGGCGTAGCGGGATTTAGGCTGCTGCGGTTTCTCTTCGATGCTGATCGCGCGGCCCTGGCCGTCGAACTCGACCACGCCATAGCGCTCGGGATCCTGCACCGGATAGGCGAACACTGTCGCGCCCTTCGCCTTCTTGGCGGCTTGCTTCAGATCGCCCGCGAGGTCATGGCCGTAGAACAGGTTGTCTCCGAGAACGAGGCATGAGGGCCCACCGGCGAGGAACTGCTCGCCGATGATGAACGCCTGCGCGAGCCCCTCTGGCGCGGGCTGCACCGCGTAAGAAATGGACAGGCCCCACTTGCTGCCATCGCCGAGGAGCTGCTCGAAGCGAGGGGTGTCCTGCGGGGTCGAGATGATCAGGATCTCGCGGATGCCGGCCAGCATCAGTACCGACAGCGGGTAGTACACCATCGGCTTGTCGTACACCGGCAGAAGCTGCTTGGACACGACCTGTGTCGCCGGGTAGAGCCGGGTGCCGGAGCCGCCCGCGAGGATGATTCCCTTCATGGGTTCAAGACACCTTGTAGTACGACCGGTACCAGTCGATGAATCTCCGGACCCTCTCGCGCACTGGGGTGGCTGGCGCGAAGCCGGTCGCTTGGGCGATCTTCGTCATCCGTACCGAGCCGCCAGTCAGGCAGCTGTCAAGACGGCCTTACGGGCCGACTGGGGAAGTGTTACGGGAACAAAGAACCGCTTTGGATAGAGATAGTCCTCCCCGGACTCATCGATCA
>JBAVOF010000273.1:0-4570 GCA_049691835.1 Polyangiales bacterium | reverse complement strand
CGTCGAGACTGTAGACCTCGCCCATCAGACAGGAACCGTCGAAGAGAACGCCCTTGCCTATCAGAAGCGACGGGGTTCGGATATCTCCGCGCACCTGCGCCGGCGCGTGCAGCTCGACGAGCTCCGTCGCCTGGATGTCGCCTTCGATCGTTCCACCCCGGACGATAAGGGTGCGCACGGCGATCCTGCCCTTGACGGTCGCCTCGTCACCTACGATCAGCAGTCCTTCGCTGTGCACGTCGCCCACAAACTCCCCGTCGATCCGAGCGCGGCCGTCGAAAAAGAGCTTTCCTTCGTATCGGGTTCCGGCGCCTAGAAGGACGTGGATGACGGAGTCGTGGTCGAGCATCGGTGCATGGAGCGTAGAAAGCTGGGACCGGGGGGTCAATTCAACGCACAAAGGGGCTTGCCGCGCGTGACGTTGACCCTAGTTCGTCGTCGCGGGCGTCGTTGACCACCGCTAGGGGCCGTGCTAGGTCGCGCTCGCTTTATTGGCGGCATACACCGCCGGCCGACTCACTTTCAGGGAACCGGAAAGAACATGGCAGAGCTTCAGAACGGGCGCGTTACTCAGGTCATTGGTCCCGTCGTGGACGTTTCGTTTCCCCAGGGCGCCCTACCGGCGATTCTCACCGCGCTTCGGGTGAGTAACCCGGCGATCAGCGAGAAGGATTGGAACCTCACCCTGGAGGTCGCACAGCATCTCGGTGAGAATACCGTTCGCACGGTGGCCATGGACTCCACGGACGGCCTGGTCCGCGGGATGGAGGTCATGAGCACTGACGCCCCGATCTCGATGCCGGTCGGCAAAGAGTGTCTGGGCCGCATTTTGAACGTCGTGGGCGAGCCGGTGGACGAGCTTGGGCCCGTCAATGCAACCAAATTCTCGCCGATTCACAAAGAACCGCCGGCGTTTGTCGATCAGAGCACACAGATCGAGATTTTCGAAACGGGCATCAAGGTCATCGACCTCCTCGCTCCCTACCGAAAGGGCGGCAAGATCGGGCTGTTCGGCGGCGCGGGCGTCGGCAAGACGGTTCTCATCATGGAGCTCATCAACAACGTCGCGAAGGCGCACGGTGGGGTTTCATGCTTCGCTGGCGTCGGCGAGCGTACTCGAGAAGGTAACGACCTGCTGCTCGAGATGAGCGAATCGAAGCTCGAGTCCGGCGAGACGGTTCTTTCGAAGACGGCGCTCATTTACGGACAGATGAACGAGCCGCCCGGTGCGCGCGCCCGCGTGGCGCTCAGCGCACTGACCGTCGCGGAGCACTTTCGAGACGAAGAAGGACAGGACGTCCTTCTCTTCGTGGACAACATCTTCCGTTTCACGCAAGCAGGCTCCGAGGTGTCGGCGCTTCTCGGACGCATTCCCTCCGCAGTCGGCTACCAGCCGACCCTCGCCACCGAAATGGGCGAGCTTCAAGAGCGCATCACCTCGACGAACAAGGGCTCGATCACCTCGGTTCAGGCGATCTACGTTCCGGCCGATGATTTGACGGACCCGGCCCCGGCGACGACGTTCGCTCACTTGGATGCGACGACCGTTCTGTCGCGCTCCATTGCCGAGCTCGGTATCTACCCGGCGGTGGACCCGCTCGACTCGAGCTCGACCATGCTCGACCCGGGCATCATCGGCCAGCGCCACTATCGCGTCGCGCGCGGCGTGCAGGAGACCTTGCAGCGATACAAAGACTTGCAGGACATCATTGCGATTCTCGGCATGGACGAGCTCAGTGAAGACGACCGTATGGCCGTAGACCGAGCGCGCAAAATCCAGCGATTCCTGTCGCAGCCGTTCTTCGTCGCCGAGCAGTTCACTGGCCTCAAGGGTGCGTACGTGCCGCTCGAGGAGAGCGTCTCGGGCTTCGAAGAAATCCTGGACGGCAAGCTCGACCACGTTCCTGAGCAGGACTTCTACCTCAAGGGCAACATCGAGGAAGTCAAGGAAGCCTACGCGAAGCGTTCGAAGAGCTGATTGGGCAGCACGATGGCTAACTCCGAGCACCTGCAACTCGACGTCGTCACACCGAGCGGATCCGCCCTCTCCGTCCAGGTGGATTCCGTGCAGGCGCCGAGCGTCCAGGGAGAGTTTGGGGTCCTTCCAAACCACCTCCCGTTGTTGGCAGCGTTGAAGTGTGGGCTCCTGGTTTGGGAGGTTGGCGGGAAACGAAGCATCGCTGCGATCGGCCCCGGCTTCGTGGAAGGCGGGCCTGACAAGGTGCTCTTGTTGACCGACCTGTTCGCATCACCGGCGGAGATCAAGCCGGACGCAGTGCGCGAAGAGCTGGCGAAGGCAGAAGAGGCCCTCAAGGCCTTTGGCGAGCTCTACGAAGGGCCGGAGTACGACGAGCTTCAGCGGGATGTGGATTGGGCGCACGCGCGGCTCGAGGCATACGCGGCCTCGCGCGCGGTCTAGTCGTCCGAAGCCTCGTCGATTGACGTATCCGCCATCCAGGCGTCGAGCGCCGCGCCGGCCGCGTCCTGCTCCGCATCGATCTTCGAGCGGCCCGCGCCGATGGCCAGTACTGCGTCGTGGAGCTCGAGCGCGACGGTGAACTCTCTTTCGTGGTCGGGGCCTTGGGTTTCAAGTAGTCGGTACCTCGGTGTGCCTCCAAGGTGCGCCTGAGCCCATTCCTGAGCGCGGGACTTTGCATCGCGCTGTCCTGGCGCGCTGGTATGCAAGCGTGGCTCGAAGATCCTGCGCGCCACTGCGAAGGCAGCATCTGCTCCACCATCCCGATAGACAGCGCCAATACAGGCTTCGAGCGCGCTTGCCAGTAGCCTGGGCTTCGAGCTCCCACCCGATTTGTGCTCGCCCTTGCCGAGCCGTAGGGCTTCGCCGACACCGATTGCCTCGGCGGCTTCCGAAAGGCCTTTCTCGCTCACCAAGTCCGCCCGGCGCCGGGTGAGCTCACCTTCGTCAGCATCCGGGAACTGGAGGTACATGAGCGATGCGGCGACGAGCCCGACCACCGCGTCGCCAAGGAACTCCAGGCGCTCGTTGTCGGTCGATGCAAGATCGGGGTTTTCGTTTTTGAATGAGCGATGGGTCAGCGCATCCAACAGCAATCCCGCGTCCGAAAAGGAGTAGCCAAGCGCCGCACACAGTCGCTGGGCCGCCTCATCGAGTGGCTCATCCCGATTGGGCATCGATTGAAACTTACCAGCTACTTCCCGACGAATCCATCACCGAGGGTCATCATGCTATACGCCGAACGTGGAGTTCCCCCCCGAACACTTGGAAACCGCCCGACTCGTGCTGCGGCGCCCGGTTATCGAGGATGCCGAACCCGCGTTCGAATCCTATGCGAGTGACGCAACGATCACGCGATACCTCACCTGGAGCGCACACTCGAGCGCCGCGCAGACGCGAGAGTACTTCCAGCAAACCATCGACGCCTGGGACCTCAGGATGGGTCACCGCGTCTGGGTCATCCAACGCAAGGCCGACGGTGTCATCTTGGGAACGATCGGTTGCACCGTGCATTTCCACCGCGTGGAGATTGGATTCGGGCTGGGAAGCGCGTTTTGGGGTCAGGGTTACATGCCCGAGGCACTTGCCGCGGTCTGCAGGGCTGCTTTCGCGGATGCGCGGATCGCTCGTATCCAGGCCCTCTGCGACGAGGAGAACACACAGTCGTCCCGGGTGATGGAAAAGGTTGGGATGCAGCGTGAAGGCCTGCTTCGTCGCTACGGATACCATCCCAATCGCTCTGCGGATCCACGCGACTGCCTGATGTTCTCTCTCATCCGAAGCGATTGAAACGAAGAACGGAGCGGCTACACTCGCCTCGCGATGCGCTTGCTGACGACCGTACCCGACCAGGCCGAGGCCAAGACCCTGGGGGATGCGCTCTATGCGGACGGCGTCGTCACGACCCTCAAGGAAACCCGCGACGGCTCCGTTGCCGTCTGGGTTCACGACGAAGAGCGAATGGACCAAGCGCGCGCATTTCTGAACGCGTTCGATGCAAACGAGAGCCACTTCTCCGAGATGGCTCGCAAGGCTCGAGCCCAGCGTCGGCAAGAAGCCAAGGCCGATGAGCACATTCGAGCCCGCACGGAAAAAATTCGCAGGCAAATCGAGGCACGACAGAACATGCGAATCGGCACGGTGACCGCGGGATTGATGGTCATCTGTGTCGCCGTGTTCGTCGTCACTGGCAAGGGCGAGGACGTGAGCGTGGTTCGGTACTTGACGTTCGCGCCGATAGTGCCGATTGGAAACCAGTTCGTGTTCGGCGATGCGAGCGCCATCTGGCATGGTCAACCCTGGCGCCTGGTGACTCCGATGTTTTTGCACTTCGGCTTCATGCACATCTTCTTTAACTTATGGTGGTTGAAGGATCTCGGCACGGCCATCGAGCGTGTGTTCTCCGCGCGCTACTTGTTGATTTTCGTTCTGGTGACCGCTGTGTTCTCGCATGTGCTCGAATACGTCATGTCTGGACCGACGACGTTTGGGGGCATGTCTGGGGTGGTGTACGGATTGTTCATCTTCATATGGATCCGCGGCCGGCTGGACCCAAGCTTTCCGTACAGAATGCCCCAGCAACTGGTGACGTTC
>JBAVOF010000272.1:0-5492 GCA_049691835.1 Polyangiales bacterium | reverse complement strand
AGAAATCGCAGTAGTGCGCGCTTCGTCTCTTTGACTTGCTCAGAGAAGCTTCGATAGACGTCCAGAGAGCCCAGCCCGGCGTCAGCTTCTTCGCGCTTCAGGTCGACCACGCTCTTGGTTACCGTGAGCGCCACATTTTCGGCGTGGGTCGCATAAATACGGAGCGAGCCGCCGTGAGTCGGAAGCTGATCGACATCGAAGACCTTGAGACCAAACTTCGCAAACACACGCTCCACGGTGCTTAGTGACAGGTACGAGAAGTGCTCGTGATAGATGGTGTCAAACTCGTTCTCGTGCATCAGCCGAAGAAGATGCGGAAACTCCATCGTGATGATGCCAGTGGGCTTCAGAGCGATCTTCATCGCGCGAACGAATCCATTGAGGTCGGGCACATGCGCCAGGACGTTGTTTCCCAGAAGCAGGTCGGCCTTGAGACCCCGCTGAACCAGCGATTCGGCGAGCTCCGGGTTGAAGAATTGTACCAGGGTTTCGATGCCTTTTTCCTGAGCGGCTCGCGCCACGTTGGCCGCGGGTTCGATTCCGAGCACCGGTACGCCGTGCTTCTTGAAGAATTGCAGAAGGTAGCCGTCGTTGCTGGCGAGCTCGATTACCTGATTGGTTTCGTCGAAGCCAAACCGAGCGACCATATCATCCACGTAGGCCTTGGCGTGGGCGACCCAGCTGTCGGAAAACGACGAGAAGTAGGCGTACTCGGTGAAGATCTGCTCGGGGGTCTCGAACTCTTGAAGCTGAACCAGAAAGCATTGCGCGCAGACGTACGCGTGTAGCGGATAGAATGGCTCCATCCGGTCGAGTTGCTCCGCGGATAGGTAAGAATTGGCGAGCGGCGACATCCCCAAGTCGCAAAACGTCACTTCCAGCGAGCTATCGCAATGTCTACAGGTCGGCGCCACGAAGTTCCCCCTCTGATCCGTCAATCCCAGTTCTTCCACGGCGCTTTACCGCTGCTCCACAGCTCTTCCAGGTGCGCTTTGTCGCGCATCGTGTCCATGGCGTGCCAGAACCCCTCGTGGGTGAACGCCGAGAGCTGCTGGTCCTTGGTGAGCGCTTCCATGGGCCCGCGCTCCCAGATCGTATCATCGCCACCCACGTATTCGAGAACTTTGGGCGAGAGCACAAAAAAGCCAGCGTTGATCCATCGACCATCTCCGATGGGTTTTTCCTGAAAATCGGTGACGAGACCGTCTTTCCCCTGGACGCAAACCGAGCCGAACCGACCTTGGGGCTGGACTGCGGTCACCGTTGCCTTACGACCGTGCCGACGGTGGAACTCCAGCAACGCTCGTATGTCGAGGTCAATGACCCCGTCGCCGTAGGTCATGCAGAAATCCTGGTCTTCGACGTAGCGCGCGATACGTTTGAGCCGTCCGCCCGTCATCGTCGCAACTCCCGTGTCTACCAGGGTGACGCGCCACGGCTCGGCGTACTTCGAGTGCACCTCCATCTTGTTCTCTTTCACGTCCAACGTTACGTCAGACGTATGAAGGAAGTAGTTGGCGAAGTACTCCTTGATCATGTAGCCCTTGTATCCGAGACAAATTACGAAGTCGTTGACGCCCGCCGCAGAGTAGAGCTTCATGATGTGCCAAAGGATCGGCTTCCCTCCGATCTCGATCATGGGTTTTGGGCGCGAACCAGATTCCTCGCTAATGCGAGTCCCGCGACCACCCGCCAGAATCACCGCCTTCATTGTTCTAGTCCTCGATTAAGGGTTCAATTCCTCCAAAGCTTAACATGGTTATGAGGTGCCATACCAACGGGCCGCGACAGAGATAGTTATACATCTCACAGCTTGCCTCTCGTTTGCGCGGCCGTGGGCGGTCCGCTAGCATCGTTGACTACCCTCAGGATGAGAAACCCACCATGAAAGTATTAGTTACCGGGCATCTGGGCTATATCGGGGTAGAGGCGGTGCCGAGCCTACGCGCGGCCGGTCACGATATCGTCGGCTTGGACACGGGGCTCTACGACGAGTGCGACTTCACGGCCCCTCCCGATGACGTGCCTGTCTTGGATATCCGGGACTTCAGGGACGTGAAAGCCAAGCACCTGAAGGGTCTCCACGCAGTGATTCACCTGGCGGCGCTCTCCAACGACCCGCTGGGCGATCTGAACCCCAATCTCACCTATGATATCAACCTGGACGGCTCGATCGCGTTGGCGCGAGCGGCCAAGGAGGCCGGCGTCTCGCGGTTTCTGTTCTCCTCCTCGTGCAGTCTGTATGGTGCTGGGTCGGATGACTTCCTGGATGAGAGCGCTGCGTTCAACCCGGTGACCCCGTACGGTGAATCGAAAATTCGCGTCGAACAAGAGCTGTCGCGCCTCGCCGATGACTCCTTCTCGCCGACGTACTTTCGAAACGCCACGGCATATGGGGTCTCGCGAAGACTCCGGGCCGACATCGTCGTCAACAATCTCGTAGGGTACGCAGTCACCACCGGTAAGGTTCTCCTGAAGAGTGATGGCACGCCCTGGCGGCCGCTCGTTCACATTGGGGACATCATCGCCGCGTTCTCGGCCGCGTTGAACGCTCCGAAAGACACCGTTCACGATCAAGCATTCAACGTCGGAAAGAACGGCGAGAATTACCGCATCCGCGACGTGGCCAACATGGTCGCAGAAGTCGTGCCCGACTGCGAGGTTGCGTTTGAAGAGGGTGCCTCGGCAGACATTCGTAACTACCGCGTGGATTTCACGAAGATCGCGACCAGGCTTCCGGGCTTCGAGCCGACATGGACGCTTCGCGCGGGCATCGAGGAGCTTTACGACGCCTACACCGAAGCCGGTCTGACGCGTGAGGAATTCCTGGGTCCGCGATACTATCGGCTTCGGACGGTTCAGGGGCTTCTCGACCGCGGCGCGCTCGATTCCACACTGCGCTGGCTGGGCTGAGTCAGGGATACGAATCTATGCCGGATGACTGGCAATACGCTCTCGAAGTCGCGGAGCGGGCCGCATTTGATGCGGGCAAGCTGATCATGGAAGGCTTTCGATCGAGCGGACGGGTTTCCCGAAAAGGGAGGTTCGATCTCGTCACCGAGTTCGACTTCGCGAGCGAGCGGCTCATTCGCGAGCGTCTCGGTGCTGCGTTTCCAGATCACCGCATCGTTGGCGAGGAGGGGGAAGCGACAGGCGGAGGCGATCTAGTGTGGTACGTCGATCCAATCGACGGCACCGTCAACTTTGCCCACGGGCATCCGTATTTCGGTGTCTCGATCGGTCTCTACCGCGAGGCGGAAGGCCTCGTCGGCGTCGTTCATGCCCCAGCACTCGGAAGCACGTGGAAAGCGGCCAAGGGTGCCGGGGCCTTTCGAGACGGAAGTCCGTGCGTCGTATCGCAGAGGTCGACTCTCGACGAAGCGCTCTGCGCAACAGGGTTCCCTCCGAATGTTGCGTCCACGCGTGACACCAATGAGGCCGAGCTGGGGGCGTTCGTCCGCCGTGCCCGAGGGGTGCGCCGCTGCGGCTCGGCGGCCATCGACCTAGCTCTGGTTGGCGACGGTACGTTCGACCTGTACTGGGAGCGGGCGCTGAACCCCTGGGACATCTGTGCGGGCGCTCTAATAGTCGCCGAGGCTGGCGGCACGGTTTCGAGCTACGACGGTTCGCCAGCTGACCCCCGGAGCGGCGCGCTCGTAGCCTCGAACGGCCTTCTGCACGAGCGCGCGCTCGGACTGATTCAGGATGCCCGTCGGGAAGCTCTGGGCTAGCTGACCAGTCAGCGCCCTACTGGGCGTTTGGATTGAAGACTAGAACGCCTCCGGCGGGGGCCCCTCCTGTTTCATAGGTGGCGACCACTTCTGGCTCGAAGGTCTCGTGGTCGCTGGCGCGCAGAAAGTCGCGAAGCGTCGTGCCGGTTGCGGACGAGTCGATCACCTTTGCACCGATGTGATTCAGGACGTCGTCTCGATTCACCGTGCGAAAGTCGATACTGAAGCGCGTGCGCCCCGAATCATTGGGGATCGTCGCATGTAGGTGCTGAGCAGAAAAGAGGATTAGCGAGCCCGGTTGGCCCACGATGACCTGGCGGTCGAGCTGGCGCTCCTCCTGAAGGTGCGGGTGAGGTCGTGGGTCTTCGTGGATATACGTCGCCGCGTTCTTGCGACCGTCGGCATTCCATTGGTAGGCGTCGAACTGATTCGAATTGTTCTTCACGGGTTGATCGAAATAGGCGGGATGAATCACGAGGCCACAACGCTCCTCGATCTCGGTAATCGGCGTCCACCAGTTGATCTGACAAGGAGGACACGCATACCAGATGTCGCGGTGTTTCTTGTACGCGTACCCGACACCAGCCGTCAGATAGCCTCCATGCGTCACGATCCTGAGCTTCGGGACGTCGAAATAGGTCTGCTCCGGATCGCATCTCAGCTCTTCGAGCAGATCCCGGATCAGCGCCTTGGCGCGCGGATGGTGAGTGAATCGCGGCTTGAGCGGCGCGATGATCTCGACGAATCGCTCGACCGGCATCTCGAATTGCGCGATATGGGGATCGATTGGCGCGAAAGCTTCTTCGATCATGTCCCATGCGAGCTCGCCCAGGGCGCGCGCGCTCTTCCGAGGAGTGAACATCACAATGTCTCCTTCGTAAAGCGATCGCCGGCGTTCTGCCTCGGGGAGGCTAGGGTCAACCAGAATAGCGGTCATCTCAAGGGCTCCGTTCGGTTTCTTCGTTGTTCAGGATAAGCATTTGTCGTGTCAAGGCGCCATGCAAATTGGGCTCTCTGGGCATCAGGATGCCAGGCCTGCAAGCGAAGCGAACGCTTGGGCGCAGAGTTTGCGCGGGATGTGAGCGAACCCACTATTTCAATCGGCGATGACCCGTTCGTAGTAGTCCCTCGTCCGTCTCGCGATGACGTCGGGCGAAAAACGCCGTTCCATTTCCAACACGCCACGGCTTCCCAGCTCAGCCGACAGCTCGGGGTGGTCGAGCATCGTCTGCAGCCAGTGCGCCAGGTCAGCGGCGTCGCCCTTCTCGAACAGGAGGCCGTTTTCTTCGTGAGCCACGATCTCGGGAATGCCGCCAGCATTGGCCGCGATCAGAGGACATCCGAATGCGAGGGCTTCCACCACCACCATCCCGAACACCTCGAAGCGCGAGGCGACGATCGTCACACGCGCCTTCTTTCGCCACTCCTTGATCTCCTCGGGTGGCAACTGTCCGAGATGCTGAATCCGAGCACGTACCGACAGATCGGGGACCCGATCCAAGACGTACTCGTTCAGTCCGAGCGTCCCCCCGACTCCGCCATCAAGGCCACGATCGGGGCCGATGAACACCAGTTTGAGCCCTGGGCGGCGCGAGGCCACTCTCGAAAACGCGTCGATTACGAGATCCCCGCCCTTGTGCCGGTCGAAGCGCCCGACGAACAGCACCAGATCCGGATCACATTCGGCCAATTTCCATCGCTGCTCGACTTCGACCATCGGCGCGGGATTGGGGATCACCTCGGCTTGCGGAAGGTCTAGCT
>JBAVOF010000271.1:0-1506 GCA_049691835.1 Polyangiales bacterium | reverse complement strand
GTGCGACGCCAAGCACCGTCGCCACGAGGAACGGTGAGAACGAAACCCGCGAAACACCGAGCGCCCACTGCACGGTTGGTGCCGTGTAAAAGATGAGCCGAAGCAGCAACACAGTGCGGAATCCGTGGGTGTACAGGCGGTCATCGAATCGCCGAATGCGTCGTGGCAAGCGCTGCTGGACCCAGTCGCGAGCCACGAAGCGGGCACCGGCGAAAGAGAAGAGGCCCGTTCCCACCGTGCCCACCCAGTTCAGCAGGAAGGCCTCGATGGGGCCCCAGATCAGCGGGGCGCTGAGCAGGAAGAGCAGGCCATTGACCCCGAACGGCTGGAGACAAGCGTACGCCAAGACGAAGATCACCGCGCCCCAGGCCCCTGCCTCTCGGAACCAGACGCGCATGAGGGCGGGATCGAGCTCCTGGTAGGCCCCGCTCGCATACACCCAGGCGATGACGCCGGACACGATCGCAGCGAACGCGATCTTCAGGAGACTTCGCCGATCCATAGGCCGCAGCGTAGCGCAGGACGCGCATGGGCACTCTGGACTTCCTCGTTTGGGCAGGTGTAGAAATGCGCACGTAGCGAGGAGGTAGCCGTGCAGGAAGCAGTGAAGCCGGGCTTGCCAGGCGCCGCGGTCAGTCCACGAGCAATGGACCGAGGCGACGAAGCAGTGCGCGAGTTTGGCGGCACCTTTGGGGCCGCATTCATCATGACCCTCTCCCACGCGTTGATGCTGTACTTGTGGATCGCGTGGCGCTTCTATGGCGGCGCCGTTTTCTATCCGGAAGGGCTCTCGGATCTGGGCCCGTTCTTGCTGCACGTCTGGGAACAGATCACCGCGCATGCGAGCCCGAGCGTGAGCACGTTTGCGATCTATTGGGCGTTCTTGATCGTGGAAGGGCTGATGGCGGCCTTCCTTCCCGGGTTGGAAATCAGGGGCTTGCCGATCCCGTCGCGGGGTGGCGAGAGGCTGGTCTACCGCTGCAACGGGATCACCGCCTGGTACATCACCCTCGTTGGGGTGGCCTTGCTGCACTTCACCGGAGTCTTCCCCTTGCAGAGGATCTACGAGCAATTCGGTGCGTTCATGGTCGCGGCGATGATCACCGCGAACGTCGTTGCTCTCGCCATCTACTTCGGGGCCAAGGTGACCGGAAATGCGGAGCGCATGTCGGGGAGCTTCCTCTACGACTTCTTCATGGGAGCTTGGCTGAATCCGCGCATCGGTCGTCTCGACCTGAAGATGTGGGCGGAGGTTCGCGTCTCGTGGCTCACGCTCTTCCTCCTGACCGCCGGTGGAGCAGCGCATCAATACGCCGCCTATGGAACCGTCAGCACCCCGATGATCTTCATGCTGGTCGCTCACTTCCTGTACACCAACGCCTGCATGAAGGGGGAGGAGTGCATCCCGACGACCTGGGACATCTTCTACGAGAAATGGGGCTGGATGTTGGTCTTCTGGAATCTCGCGGGCGTGCCCTTCGTCTACTGCTTCAACTCCATGTACAT
>JBAVOF010000270.1:0-4574 GCA_049691835.1 Polyangiales bacterium | reverse complement strand
GGGCCGAGGCAGGTCAACAGGCCTGGCCCAGGGGTTGGAGCATGTACATCAACAAAGCGGGGCTCCGGGAGATCGGAAGCCTCCTCTTCAAAAAGCCGACCGTCGGTCGCCTGCTGACCACCGCTTGGATCGCACCCATCTATCTCGGCCTCCGCCAGACCGCCGTTGGGTTTCGAGCTCTGGACGAGCTCCTGTATCCAGAATACCGGAGTCAGAAGGTGGAGCGGCCGGTGTTCGTGTTTGCGAATCCCCGAAGCGGCACGACGCTGGCACACCGACTCATCAGCATGGACGACGAGGTCTTCACCACCGTCAAGCTCTACCAGACGATTTTCCCGGCGATCACCGCGACCAAGACGTTCAAGCGCCTGGTCCAGCTATCTCAGACGAGCGTCGGCTCAGTGCTCCATCATGCCTACGCCTTCTTCAACGGTCCACTGCAAAGCCGTTGGCAAGACGTCCACCACATGAGCCTCGATCAGGCCGAAGAAGACGTGTGCACGTTGCTCTGGAGCCTTACCTCCCCGGCCACAGGCCTGCTCTTCCCCTTCATGGACGAAATGCCCAGCCAAACATGGATCGATCGGCAAGCGATCGAGGATCGGCGTGCGTTCATGGACTGTTACGAGAACACCATCAAGCGCCACGTATTCGAGGCAGGCGGTAAGCGCTTCTTGAACAAGAACGTTTTTTTCTCGACTCGCGTTCGTTCGGTCCACGAGAAGTTCCCGGATGCCGTGTTCGTGTACCTCGTGCGCGACCCGCACGATTGCCTGCCGTCTTTTTTGAACATGTTCTACGAGGCCTGGAAGGCGCACTCGCCTGGGATCCGACCGGACGGCGAAGAGATCCAAGCCCTCAAACGCCTCGGGTACGACTACTACCGCTACGCATTGCGGTGCCGTCGGGACATCCCTGAGGACCAGTTCATCGTGATTCGGTACGAGGATTTGATCCGAGATCCAAAGGCGACGATCTTGGGTCTCTACCACCGTCTCGGCATGCCGATCAGCGAGGCGTTCAAAGCCAAGCTCGACCAAGCCCTGATCGCTCATCACGAGTACGAAAGCCCCCGAAACGTCGAGCTCGACTTCTTCGGCATCAGCCGAGAGGAAGTCTCGAGGGAGCTCCGAGTGGTCCTCGAGGAGTTCGGCTATGACACCTCCGACTACGCCGAGTTTCTGGAGGCCGCCGAATAGCCTGCAGGGAGCTAACACTTCGAGGGAGACGGTGTACCTTGAGCGCTCTTAGGAGGCTCCATGGCAACGGACGTCGGACGGTTCGAATTTGTCGGGTGCGAGGGGCAGGAGCTGTCGGCGCGCATCCACCTACCAGCGGTCGATCCCCTCGCGTGGGCAGTGTTCGCCCATTGCTTCACGTGCTCCGAGGACAGTATGGCAGCGACACAGATCGGCGCCGCGCTCGCCGAGAGGGGGATCGCTACCCTGCGTTTCGACTTGACGGGAATCGGCGACAGCCATGGTGATTTCGGCGGCACCACCTTTTCACAGCCCATCGACGACATCGTCGCAGCCGCAGATGCCCTTCGTGAGAAGTTTCAAGCACCAGCCCTGCTGATCGGCCACAGTCTGGGGGGCACCGCGGTGCTTGCGGCTGCCGGTCGGATTCCGGAGGTGGTCGGCGTCGCTACGATCGGCGCGCGGTTCGAGCCGACGCACGCGGAACGGATTGGAAATCTCCGCACAGCGCTCCTCGTGTTTCACTCCCCGCAGGACGAGATCGTCGGCATCGACAACGCTCGACTCATCTACCAGGCGGCCCGTCACCCAAAGAGCTTCGTCTCGCTGGACGGGGCCGACCACCGCCTAGGCCGGGCCAGTGATTCGAGATACGTGGCCGACGTGCTCGCGGCCTGGGCCAGCAGGTACCTGCCGGAACAGCCCGAAGACGAGCCCTGGGACGACAAAGCGGAGGGCGTGGTCGTGATCGAGGGGAAGACAACGGGTTTTGCGCAAAGGATTCGGACGCGGGACCTCACGTTTACCGCGGACGAGCCGCTCGACAAGGGCGGAACGAACCTTGGGCCCAACGCGTACGATCTCCTGCTTGCAAGCCTCGGAGCGTGCACCTCGATGACCCTCAAGCTGTACGCGGATCGGAAAGAGTGGCCTCTCGAAGCCGTCCGGGTCACCCTTCGCCACGATCGGGTTCATGCGAAGGACTGCAAGGACTGTGAGAAGGCCACCGGTATGATTGACGTCATCGAAAAGAAGATCGAGCTGCAGGGCGAGCTCAGCGAGGAGCAACGCAGTCGCCTCCTCGACATCTCGGCAAAATGCCCGGTACACCGGACCTTACTAAACGAAATGAAGATCCGGTCGGAGCTGGTTTGACGACGATTGCTTCGGTCAACGGTGTTTCGCTGGCGCTTGGTGGAGTGACGCTCTTTGACGGGCTGTCGTTCCAGGTGCACCAGAGCGATCACATCGGGCTCGTGGGACCGAACGGCTCCGGCAAGTCCAGCCTCTTCCGCTTGCTCGCAGGCCAGATCGAGCCGGACGGTGGCACGGTGCGAACAGTCTCGGGCGTGCGCATCGGATTTCTTCCCCAGGAGATCGCTTCGTTCCCCAACAAGCGAGTGCTGCCCTTCGTCTACGACAGCGTCCCAAGCAGACCCGAGCTTCGCCAAGACCTCGAACGTCACGAAGCCCGACTAGCAAAGCTGGATCATTCGAGCAAAGCCAACGAGGAAGAGCTGGTAGCCCTCGCCAGCGTAGTCGCGGACCTGCACGAGAAGATCGCGGCACTCGACGCCCGCTTCTCCGAGTATGAAGCCAAGCGTATTCTGCACGGGCTCGGTTTTTCGCAAAGCGATCATCAGCGCCTGCTTTCGGAGCTCAGCGGAGGCTGGAAGATGCGAGCAGTCTTGGCCTCCCTCTTGTTTCAGAAGCCCGGACTGCTGCTGCTCGACGAGCCGACCAACCATCTCGACATGCCCTCCGTGGCCTGGTTCTCGAAGTTCCTGAGTAGCTACGATCAGGCGCTCGTCCTCGTTTCTCACGATAGAGAGTTTCTCAACGAGCAGGTCAACCGAATCATGAGCTTCGAGCCAGAGGGCGTTCGCATGTTTCGGGGCAACTACGAAAAGTATCTCGAGCAGCGCGAGGAAGAGCGTCAGCTCCTGGAGAACCGCGCGAAGAACCTGGAACGCGAGAAGGAGCACCTGGAGCAGTTCGTCCGCCGCTTTCGCGCAAAGGCCAGCAAGGCAGCCCAGGTTCAAAGCCGCGTTCGTCAGCTCGAAAAAATGGATACGGTGGAGCTCCATCGCTCGGCTCGCGAAGTCCGTTTCAAGTTTCCGGCGACCGATCGCGGGGCGCGAATTCCGATGCGTGTCGACGATCTTTGCAAATCGTATGGTCAGCACGTGGTGCTCGATCAGGTATCGCTCGCCGTTGAGCGCGGGGATCGGATCGCCATCGTCGGTCCCAATGGCGCTGGAAAGACCACGCTGCTGAAGATCCTAGCCGGGGAGATCGAGGCCACAGGGGGTCGCGTCCACTTGCCAGGGCGATCGAACGTTCGATACTTCGCGCAGCATCATGCCGAGGCCCTCAACCTCGAGCGAACCGTCCTCCAGGAAGTGGCCTATGCCAGCGACGGCACCAGCAACGAACGCGTCCGCGCCATCCTTGGGGCGCTCCTGTTCGACGACCTAGCCATCGACAAGCCCGTGTCGGTGCTGTCCGGCGGCGAGCGGGCCCGGGTCGCCCTGGCGAGGATCCTGGTCCGGCCCAGCAACGTATTGCTGATGGATGAGCCCACCAACCACCTCGACCTTCAGACCACCGAGGCGCTCACCGACGCGCTGGCCACTTATGACGGCACCTTGCTCTTCGTCAGCCACAACCGTGCCTTCATCCGGAAGCTCGCGAGCAAGCTGTGGGTGGTGCACGACGGCACCGTCGAGAGCTACCCAGGGACCCTCGACGACTACCTCTGGTCCTGCCAGGAGCGGGACATCGCTCCTGCAACCGATGCCGCGGTCAAACCGATCGCCCAGAAACGGAGCCGCCAAGCTCGAAAGGAACAGCGTCGCAAAGAGGCCGAGCTCCGAGCCAAGCAGAACCAAGGCATCAAGCCGCTCGAGAAGCGCGTGAGCACGCTCGAACGGACGATTGCCAAGCTCGAACAGCGAATCGTCGAGCACAACGAGGAGCTGAGCAAGCCCGAGGTCTACGAAGATCCCGAGCGACGCGACACGTTATTGCGGGAGGTGCGGGAAGCGCAGACCGAGCTCGAGCGGTTCTTGGTCGAATGGACTACTTCCAACGAAAAGCTCGAGGATCTGCGCGCGGAGCTGGAGGCGCTCACCGCTGAGACCTAGCCCCGAGGAGCCTGCGCCATAGCAGCAGATGTCCGATCAGCGCGAAGGGCACGAGCAACGTCGGAAGCCATACAAACGGGGCGTGCGTGATCCACACGTTGACTTGCTGCGGCCCCCACACAGCGAACGTCGGCAGCGACAGGATCGCCACGGCGACGATGTTCAGCAGCAAAGCGGAGCCGAGGATGTTCCAAAGCCAGGGAGTACGTCGGGTGCCGCGTCCTTGAGC
>JBAVOF010000269.1:0-3244 GCA_049691835.1 Polyangiales bacterium | reverse complement strand
CGACAATTGTTTCCAGATCTGGCATGGTGCTTGCTCGGACGTAAGCTATGACGATCAAGACCATCGTTGTGGGAACCGACCTCGGGGAGTCAGGCCGCCGCGCGATGCAACTTGCGATCCCCACCGCACGCGCCACCGGCGCGACGGTCTGGTTGGTACATGCCAGCGAGGCGGGGTTGGAGCATGCTTGGACGGATCTACCCGTCGGTCTGAGGCCTGCCGCGCAGGCGCTACGTGAACGTTTCAGGGGGCGCTTCGAGAGCTCCCTCCAGGAGCTCGAACGCGAACGAAAGCAATGCGAGGAGCTGGGACTCAGCTGTCAAACCTCATGCGAAGAAGGCCAGCCTTGGGAGACGATTCTGCGGACAGCCGTCTCGGTGAACGCAGACTTGATCGCAGTTGGCGATCCGGCCGGTGCGATTGGGCTTCCGGAGCGTCTGCTCGGCACGACGGCCGAGCGTGTGGTTCGGCAAGCACCTTGCTCGGTTTTGGTTTCATGCGGGCGCCTTCGTCAAGATTATAGGGGAGCTCGCATCGGGGTTGGGGTCGATTTCTCCGTGCACGGGACAGCCGCGGTTCGCTGGGCGCGGGACGTAGCTCAGGCGATCGACGGACAGGTCCTGTTGTTTCACGTCGTGCCTCACCCGATTACCGAGAGCGTGATGCCCAGCGAATGGCCGAGCGTGCTCGACGGTGTCTCTTCGACTGCGCGATCACGTCTCGAGCAGCTCATCGTCAGCGAGGGACTGAACCCGAACACCAAGGTGCTCGTGCTCGATGGGCCCATCGGGAAGATGCTTTGCAACGCGACCGTCGAGTTGAACGCCGATCTCCTTTTCGTCGGTTGCAGGGGCCAAGGCCGGCTCCGAGGGATGATGTTGGGAAGCGCGTCGCAGTACTGCCTTCGCTATTCCCCGGTTCCGGTTCTCACGGTGCGTCCCTGAGCTTGTCGTAGCTCTCGAAGAGAGATCTTAGTCGCCGCAGCGTATCGTCGGGTGGTTGAGATGTGTCTAGTCGAACGTGTTCGCATGAGGGCAGCTCATCGATGTGGTCGAAGTGCTGCTCGAACTCATCGATCAAGTCGGACCGTGCGTCACTTTCCTCCGCGCCACCCCGCTCTCGTGCCCCCAGGCGCGTTCGGATGAGCTCGCGAGGGGCGCTGCACTCGACCAGCAAGAAAGGGACCGCATGCCGATCGGCCAACCGGTGAGCCGCTTCTCGCATCGCGACGGTACGAAACGACGCGTCGATGATGATCGGCCGTCCCGATGCGAGAACGATGTCCGCGAGGCGCCAAAGCTCTTCGTACACGGCCTCCGTCCTGCCTGGCGAGTATGCCCCGGACCATGCGGCGCTTCGAATCGATTCGGTCGGCTTCCGACCCATCAGGTGTTTCCGCGTCCTATCCGAGCTCAGGACTGGGGCGGCCAGAAGGTCTCCAATCGTTGCAGCGGTTGCACTCTTGCCGCTTGCGATCATTCCGGCGACTGCCACGACCCTGGGCCCCACTAGTGGTGGGCGCTCGAAGGCCAAGGACAGTACGAAGTATCGCCTCGCTTCGCGTTCGGCGCGCCCTCGTGCCTCGGGTGATGCGTCTGAATCCGACGCTAGCAGTGAAGCGACTTTGCCCCTGACGAATGCGCGATAGCTCTCGTAAAAGTCGACTACCGTGTAGAGCTCATAGTCGTTCGATTCGCGGGCGTATTTGGCGAGAAACCGCTCGGCGAGGTCCACGCGTCCGTGCCAGGCAAGGTCCATCGAAAGGAACGCGATGTCCGAGCAAACGTCGCCGTACCGAAAGCGCTCGTTGAACTCGATGCAGTCGATGATCGTGATCGCTCCATCGGGCTCGAAGTAGACATGCTCGAGCCGCAAGTCTCCGTGGCCGTCCCGAATGCGGCCGGCGTCGACTCTCGCAGCGAAGCGCGTCTCGTCGTCCAACACCAGGCGTTGCCAGGCTTCGATCTCACGGGCTTCCTCGCGGCTCAAGTAGGCACAGATCGACTCTCGGGTCTGTTGGAAATTCTCCTCTACGTTGCGTCGAATGGTGGACACTTCGCCGTAGCGAGAACTCGCTTCATCGCCCCGCGCGTCCCGGTGAAAACGCGCGATGTGCGCAGCGAGCTCATCGACCTGCGTCGGCTCGAGACGCCCGGCCCTCAGCAGCTCGTCCGCACGTCGTTCCATTGAAAGACGGCGCATTTGGACGGCCCAGTCGACGATGGTACCCTCGCCGCCGATGCGATGGATGCCCGCGGGGTCGACCGTGATGGGAACCACGCCGAGATAGGTCTGCGGCGCGAGTCGACGGTTGAGACGAACCTCCGCATCGCATGCCATTCGCCTCAGATCAACGCTCGTGAAATCCAGAAACCCCAGATCGACTGGACGCTTGACCTTGAACACCTCCGTCGCACCGAGGAAGACCCAGGAGATATGCGTTTCGACCAGCTCGAAGCCAGCAGCTTCGAGGTCGGCTTTAAGCTTTCCCATCGTGCTCCGCCATAGCGACGCTCCGACTATACCAAGCACCGAGGCAAGACCCAGGAGCGCGCGCCCCGCCGGGGACGCAATTCTGTCGTCCCATGGCCGTTCTGCGCAGCCATTGCGCCCAGCTCGACCGTTGGCTGCCGAACCGACAGGCCAGCGGCAGGCACGGGCCTTGCTTCCGATCTGGGTCTGGTATTGGAGGCAAAGATGACCACAAGGAAGCTAGAACGTTCTGAATGGCGGCGGTACTTCGACGGGGTGGCTAAGCACCTTCCAGCGATGAGGGTGGGCATATCCATCATGGGAGACGATATCGGCGTACAGCTCGAGAACCAGAACAGCGCGCTCATCGGGATCAGTTACGATCCGAGCGACGGGGTTTTCGAGGTGGACACCCCCAGCATCTCCCACCGTATCTCACATCCGCAGGAGATCTTCGTGAGGGAGGAGGGCGGTCAGCTGTCGAGTGTCGAAGTCATTGATCAGGACGGCACCAAAGAAATCATCGAGCTCCGCGCGCTCCCCTCGTTGCCGGCGTCCTGACTTGCGGCTAGGGAGCCATGACGATGACCAACACATGGATTTTAGTGGCCCACGACGCTGGTGCAAGGCTGTTCGAGAACCGCGGGCGCGGCAAAGGATTGGAGCTCATCGAGATGATCGATCACCCCGAGGGTCGCGAGCGCAACCGGGACGTCGATTCCGATCGTCCCGGCCGCTCGTTCCGCAAGAACAGCGGCGACCCACGTCGTGC
>JBAVOF010000268.1:0-1750 GCA_049691835.1 Polyangiales bacterium | reverse complement strand
AGCTAGCCCAGTCGCGTTCACGACGAGCCCTGGCTTCTTGGAGGGTCTGCTCGTACTCCTTCCACAAGCTCTGAGGCGCCCGCGCCGGCATCGGTGAGTACCGATGGGGCGCCTCGCGCGCGGCCTCCAGCTGTCGCTCCCATGCGGGTTGGAACTCGCCAAGTCGTTCGCAGAGCCGCGTCTTGCTGAGTTCCCGATCTACGAAAGAGGCCTTCACGCGCACGGCCCGCGTCGCATCCTCGAAGACTAGACCGTTGCCACGCGGACGAGCCACGACACCGAGACGGCTGCAGACGTCGTGCACATCATCCCAAGTCCGTAGCTCGCTTGACCTGAGAGCAGGCCGAAGTTTTCGCCGAGCCCAACGCGCGAAGCTGTTGATGCCCTGGTGGGCTTCGCAATCGATGGCTCGCTCCGGAATCTTTTCTCGGTCGCGAGTCCTCGACCGGAGGGGTGTCAGGCCGAGCTCCCGCTCGATGGCCCGGGCCCCGGTGAACAACTTCTGGTGGTCCCAAGCGGGCGAATGAATCCGAAAGGTCTCGGGGTGGATCTTGTTGGTTGCCACGTGGATGTGCTCGTGATCGGTATCGTTGTGGCGCACTGCGATGTACTGGTGCTCGGAGAACCCGAGGGTGTCCACAAGACTCTCCACGACATGTTGGAGCTCTCCGCGTTTGAGGCACCGATCGTCGGGGTGAAGCGAGATGACCAGGTGATACGTGCGTTTGCTTCCGGCGCGGGTGTTCTGAGCCTGGACAGCATCGACGAGATGGCAGGCGAGCTCGTGGTCGTCGGCCCGTGTGACCCCGGGAAGATTTGCTGCGAGGAACCAAGTCGCGCGTGGCTTGCTGGCTTGCCCCTGGATGTAGCGCGCCAGGTGCCGGAAGCCCCGGTTCGTTGCCGATTCCCGGTGGTGACGGACGATCACCGCTGTCCTGACAGGCCCTTCACCGCCTTGCGTACTTCCATGACCGAGTCGATGAGCTCGAGATTCAATCGACGGTAGCTCGATGGATCCGAAACGCCTTCGCGAATCGCGAGCTTGAGCAGGCCGCCGATGCGATTGAGGTCGGCGTGAACGCGCGAAACTCCGCTGAGGGCTTGCGCGTCGACAGTGCTTCTCAGGCGAGCACCTCCTAAACACCGGCGGAGCACTTCGCCACGGGAGCAGCTCGTCTGTCGAGCAAGCGCATCGAGGCGGGCGAAGTCGTCTTCATCGACGCGAAAGGACACGATGCGGGATTTGGACTTCCTCACCTGGACTGGGTCGTTTGGCTGGATCGTCACTTGCCGCCGCTCCCTTGCGCGAGGAGCCGTAAGATGGCGCGCGCCAGCTCACGCGATTCGGCTTGCCTCGACCTCGAAAGAACCTTGCGGGCCACGCTGCCCAAAGTCTCGGCGGTGGGCATCTCTCCCACGTCCGCCCTTCCCTCCGTCGTCTCGGCTTCGATTTTGCCACTTGGCAAAACGTCTTCCCGAAAGTGCTTTTCTTCGTGTTTTGATTCCGGTGGCTCAGGATCCGGTTTCCTGTGATTCCCCGTGCTTGCCTGATTCGCACCGAAATCCGCGGTTTTCGATTCCCACCGCCTCCACCTCTACTCGAGCACCTGCGGTGCTCTGCAATCGCCTTGGCTTCATGGCTTCGCTAGGTTTTCTTGCTTTTGGTGAATCCGAAGTCCGGCTTCTCTCCACGGATGAGCATGTCCAGAAACTTGTCGAAGCGCCTCTGTCTGGTTTCAGGTCGCTTAGC
>JBAVOF010000267.1:0-6674 GCA_049691835.1 Polyangiales bacterium | reverse complement strand
GAAATCAAGGTCGAAGGGGCGCGCGGCCCCGAGACCGAGCCTACTCAGCCGATTCGAATCGAAGACCTGGTGGCCCGCCCGCCTGAGGCGCGGATAGCTCCGGCACCCGAGCCGAGAGTGACCCCGCCACCGACACCGCCCAGTGACCTCGGCGCGTTCCGGACTGGGCTCAAGTCGACTCGCGGCAATCTCGTTTCCCGGCTCGCTGGCGTGTTTCGACGTGGGCGCGAGCTGGATACGACGATCCTCGACGAAGTGGAGGAAGTGCTGATTACCGCGGACGTAGGCGTGCACACCACGGAGCGCGTGTTACAAGCCCTTCGCGCTCAGATGGATGCGGGCCGACTCTCGTCCGCCGAGGCTGCCTGGAGCGCGATTCGCGCGGAAGCGAAGAGCATCCTGGCCTCGAGCGGGCGGGGGCTCGTGATCGACCAGAAGCCTACGGTCATCTTGGTCGTAGGCGTCAATGGCGTGGGCAAGACCACCACGATCGGCAAACTGGCGAGTCGCCTCGACCGCCAAGGCAAGACCGTGCTCTTGGCCGCAGGGGATACCTTTCGCGCAGCAGCGGTCACACAGCTCGAGGTTTGGGGCCGGCGCGTCGGCTGTGAGGTCGTCAAAGGCAAAGATCGGGCCGATCCCGGCTCCGTGATCTTCGAGGCGATCCAAACGGCCAAGGACGCGGGCATCGACGTGGTGATCGCGGACACCGCGGGACGCCTTCACACGAAGGTACCATTGATGGACGAGCTTCGGAAGCTCGGGCGCACCATCGAGAAGGCAATCGGACGCCCGGCGGACCAAGTCTTGCTCGTCCTGGACGCGACTACCGGCCAGAATGCAATTCAGCAGGCTCAACTCTTCAAGGAGGCGCTTCCGCTCAGTGGCATCGTGCTCACCAAGCTCGATGGCACGGCCAAAGGCGGCGTGGTTCTCGGGATCGTCGACCAGCACGAGGTCCCAATCGAATTCATCGGGGTGGGCGAAAAGGTCGAAGATCTGAAGCCCTTCGACACCGAAGCGTTCGTGGAGGCACTTTTCGAGTCCCCAGATGCGCTGGAGCTCTCGGACCAGCAGTTCGGCGCGAACTAGGCATTTCGCCGCTGGAGGGAATTTCATCGAAAATCGCTACCGGATTTGGTAGTGCGATATTCGCCATGATATAGTCTTGTCGTCCGGTTGGAATCGGATAGTTGTCACGTGATTTCAGCGAGTTGCCACGGTGGGGGCCGGGACGCTCGGGGGGGAAGGCCAGAGGCCGATGCGAGATTTTGGGGGGATTGCGCTATTGATGGCGGCGCTGCTGACGGCGTTACCGGCGACGGTCCGGGCCCAGATGGAGTTCTCCCTCGACGAGGTCGACGAGAAGGACTCCAAGGCGGCGACGCAGCCGGAGAGCGGGCGCGACATCATGGACGAGCTCGCCGCGGGCGACGACGTGGCAGATGGACCTACCGAGCCGGTCCCCCGGACCGAGGAAGTCGTCGAAGAGATCTATGCCGTCCAGCAGATCTACGCGCTTCGGTTGAAGCGGCTCGAGCTCGCGCCGTCGGCGGCGTTTACGTTGAACGATCCGTACCTCAAGCATTACGGCTTGGGCCTCGCGGTCAACTATTGGTTCACCAATGTCTTGGCCGTGGGGGCCAACTTCATCTGGTACGACTGGGGCGGGAACCCTCTGGAAAGCGGCACCAGCTTGATCCCGGACATCCAGGATCAGTTTCGCCTCAGCGCCCCGATCAATGAGTGGCAAACGGGGCTCTGGGTGAATTTCACCTACGTACCCTTCTACGGGAAGTTCAAGGTTCGCAAGAAGATCTTCCAGTGGGACTCGTATCTCATCGGCGGTGTCGGCTTCATGCGCACCAAACCGATTCCGGTGTTCGACCCGGACAATCGCAGCTTCGACTGGCAGACCAACGTCGCGTTCAACGTCGGCGCTGGCCTACGCATCTTCTTGACGCGCTACCTGACCTTCTTCACTGAGTTTCGCGCCTATATGTGGCCCGATCAGTTTGAAAACGTCGATGTGGCGCCGGGCGACGGCCTAACCGACTCGTCCACCTGGCTTCAATCCGGCTCGACCTTCGTCGCCAACACGTCGATCCAAGTTGGCTTCACTCTCTTCTTACCGATCAAGTTCGAATACCGGCTACCCAAATGATGACGCTCCCACCACAGACGCTTTCGCGAATCGGATTGGCGGCAGCCCTGGCGCTTTGCCTGCTGCTGGGCGGCGGCTTGCCCTCGGCGGCAAGCCGGGCGAGCGCACAGGACGTTCAAGTGAGCGGGCCGCTCGCGGGGGCGGCGGCAGTCAGACAGCTCCGGCTTTGGCGTGAGATGCGCCTTCACGTCGAGCCGTTCTTCGCGTTCACGATTGGCGACGACTACACCCGTTCGTTGATCGTCGGCGGCGAAGCCAGGTTCCATTTCTTGGACTGGTTTGGAATTGGGGTTTGGGGCGGCTACTCGGTCGCGCAACTCGACACCAATCTCTCCCAAGAGATCCAAGCAAAGGGCGTGACCACGAATGCGAACCGATTGGACCTGCCCAGCCGTGAGAACTTTGCCGAACAGACCGGTCAGCTCAATTGGTGGTCCGGGGTCGAGCTGCACTTTGCACCGTTCCGCGGCAAGCTGGCGATGTTTCAGAAGGTCTTCGTCGATGCGGATCTGGACTTCTTCGCCGGCGCGGCGTTCGTCGGGGTTGAAGAGCGAGCGGACGCGATCGGTCTTCCGTTCCCAGGAGACGTGACCGCGTGCGAAATCGTGGGCGACTCGACGTTGGATGAGGGATGCCTCACGAGCCAGACCACCCGCTCCAAACGGGTCGCGATCGCCCCCTCCTTTGGCGTGGCGTTCACCGCGTACTTCAGGGAGTTCATGGGGATCGCCCTGCGATGGCGAGGCATTCCGTTCAAATACAACCCCGGCGGCACGGACACGAACGACGACGGTCAGATCAACAGTGACGATCGGCAGCGACAGTTCAACAACATGTTCAGCGTCGGCTTCATCTTCGTGCTTCCACCGAAGATCAAGACCACTAACTGAGCGCGCCGGCGCTACCTCTTGCGTACCTCGCCCTTCTTGCCGAGCGCGTAGCCGGGTGGCAATCGCTTGCTGGCCTCGTCCTTCACATCACCGAGCATCCAGCCGCGCTCGATGTACCCGTCTAGAATACGCATTCTCACGCGAACGCTCTCTTCCGTCAGAAAAGCTCGCGTCAACGCCCCAAGCGCCGACTCTGCATCCTCCTGGGCCAGGATCGCTCCAACGGTGTAGAAGCGCACCGTCTCGTTCATGTCTTGCAAGAACCGAGACACCGCTTCGACGATACGCGGATCTTTGCGCTCCTCGAAGCCGGCGAGCACGTCGATCTTCTTCTGTGGATCGCGCTCGTATTCGGTGTCCATCTTTGCGAGAAGCGCAAGCAAGGTGGTGACGACCTCTTCCTCGCTTTGGAGCTCCGTCAGGATCTTAAGGGGCCAGGCGAGGCTCTCCGAAGACTCGAGGAAATCCTTCACCGGCTCGAGGGCGGCTTCCCCGTGTTGAACGATGCCGTGAAACGCAGCGTTCTTCTCCTCGTCGTCGGTGATGCTTGGATCCACCCTAACGGTAAATCGCGTCAGCAGCGCACGGAGCGCCTCTTCCGAGCCGTCCTCCGCAAGCGATTGAATCGACTCCCAACGCTCGTGTTTCTGCGCCCGCCTATTCGCAACACGGGCGGCGTGCTTCTTGATCCCTCCACCGCCACTCTTGAACACATCGAAAAGCCCCATGATGGCTCACCACTAGGCCGATCGGGTCGCTGGTGCAACGAGATGCCGAGGGGCACGCACGCGCAAACCTACTGAATGACCACTGGTTTCAAATTGACCTGCCCGTCGATCGTTTCGACCTCGAAGCGCACCATTTGGGCGCCGTGTTTCTTCACTAGGTGCGCCGCGTTGCCCTTGATCCGTTCGATGAAGCGCTCCTCGGGAATGTTGGAAACATCCTCGCCGACGGCCCGCTTTGCAGCGAGATACTCCCGATACAGCTGCGCGTAGTACTGGCTTTCGGGGAGCGCTGCGAGCGCTGCTGCGGACGGGTCGTCCCTTTGAACCGAGCTCGACCGTGAGCCCGGATCCGGACCCGACGCGCTCAGGGCTTCCCAGCCCCCGCTGCTCGTCACCGCTCGACCCTCGTCGTCTTCCTCGGCAACCCCGGTGAACAGATTGATGAGCTGGTTCACCCGATAAGACAGGCCCCCGAGCTCTGGGGTTTCCACCTCCAGACGCACGTCCCCTCGGCCATTGATGACGGCGAGGATATCGTCTTCCATCTGCTCGATCGGCTCCATCATCTGGTTGGCGATGATGAAGCCGTAAATCCCGACGGCGATCAGTCCCAGCAACATGAGCCAAAGAATCGTGTTGGCAACCCCGGCCAGCGCGGTGCGCTTGCCCTGATCAGCCAGCACGACGTACCCCGCTTGCACCCCGCGGGCCATCGGTAGCGCGGCAGTCATGCCGACGTATTGCTCACCGGCAAGTTTCGCGACCCATGGAAGCGTTGGCTTTCCCTGAAGCGCTGCCTTGGTCCCATTGTCGAGCGGCGGCGAGTACAGGGCGCTTTGAAGCGCGTCACGCACTTCTACGGAGGTCGAGGTGCTGTAGATTCGATCGGCCGTGATGAACAGCAGGTCGTGCCCGATCAACGCCGCTTCCTGCTGCGCGAATCCATTTGAGAGGTCGTACCCGACGAGCAGCGCACCCACGACCCCGCCTTGATTGTTTCGCACTGGGGCCACGCCAACCTGCAATAGCTTGTCATCCTGCTGCCAAACACCATAACGGGGGGCGCCGAGATGCAAAACTCCGCGAAGCACCGGCATCTGAGGCAGCAACGGTTCGCCAAACATTCGGTTTCGGTCGGTATCACGGGCTATCACTCGACCGGTTTCGTCGATGATCGCCACGATGTGAGGCCGCTCTCGGCGACCCCGAGCTGGATCCTGGAACCATTTTGAGACTTCTTGCGCGGCTTCGAAGGCACGCCCGCGGCGGCTTGCCTCGCCGGAGGCCGCGAACACGTTACGCACGGAGCTGCTCGCCGCCCGGTTGGAGACGCCTTCAGCCAGTCGTGCGCCGTCCGCGCGCCACGACCTCGCGAAGATCTCGGAATCGTCGCCGATACGCTCCTCGAGCTGCCTCGAGAGCTCGGCCCGGAGCTGCGTGCGCACCACGAAGTACGACGCCAAGCCGAGCAGCAGGACGATGACGAGGTTGCCTGCAATCAGCTTCAGGCGCATGTCGCGACTCTCCTCAGAATGACCCCCCTCGGCTGATTCCCCCTTTCGCTAAGAGGGGTTACACCCGCCGAGCCCGGATTATCACCGTGCCGTTCAAGGCGTCAAGCTCGTGTCGCGGCAAAGCTAGAGCTGATCCGATGTTTGGGATCGAGTCGCAGGAGCACAAACGACAATTCCTATTCGGGTCCGGATTCGAGGAAGTGGGCGGAGAGGCCCTCGGCGGGTATCCTTCGGTTCACGGCAATGCCGAAGGCGTGGAGCATGTTCTGTGACTGCCCTGAGCTGGCGGTCGATGTGGCGCGCGACGCCGCGCGGATCGGTTTGTCGGTCGAGCCCGAGGTACACGAGCGCCCCTGGGAACGCGTGATGGCCGTCGTGGGGCGCGGCGGCCTGGCCGGCCTGGCCGTCGAGAAGGCACTTGGGCCCGATACCGCGGTGCGTCTATCGGAGCTGATGCGCACTCAGAAGCAGAAGATCCCGGTTGCCGTCATTGGCCCACAACCGCTCGGGTTGCTGCACGACCTGGGGCTTCCCGCGGTGCATGAAACCGGTCCCTTAACGGCGGTTGCCGCGCTGTTGGAGCTTGAAACCGAGCGGCCCTGGGCAGCGACCACCAAGGAGCTGCCCGCGGTCGACCGAGTCCGGCTCGGCGAGAGCGTGAGTCACCGAAGCGACGGGCGGTTCGTGCGAATCGACGACGGTCTGATCGCCCACCAGAGCGATGGTGCGGCCAGCAAGCCGATCGGCGCCCCTCGGGACGTGGCGGAAGCGCTGCGGGCGATGCGCGCATCCCAAGACCCATCGCGTCCCAAAGTCCCCTCAGTGCAGGGCGTCGAAGCCGACTCGGTCCTCGAGGTGCTCCTCGGTCCCAAACGAGCCTTGTCCGATCCGGCTAGCAAGGCGGCCCTGGGCCCGTACGACGTGCCCCTCCCGCTCGAGGAGCTATGCGCCACGCCATCTCGAACGGCATCAGAGGCGGCCCGCATCGGTTTTCCCGTACGTGTCGCCCTGGCGTCACCCGATCTGAGATTGTGGGACCATCCAGACTTGGCCGCCGAGGTGTTTTCGGCGGGACAGGCGCGCGATGCATTCCACCAAATCTTGGCGGTAGCGAAAACCCGCTCGGAGGATGCGCGGCTTCTCGGGGTGACCGTGAGCGCCTCGACGATGGCGCGCACCATGCTGCGAGTTCGCATGGAACCTCTCCGCTCGGGGCCTGTCCTGGCGGAAATCGGGTTCGCGGACCCGCATGGGCGCGCGTCTGCGGACAAGACCCAGACTGTGCTTCCAGCGACGGGCAAAGCCCTCGAACGGGTATTGCTCCGGCTACAGGGCAGCTCGCTGCTCCTCGCAGGCGCGCCGCAAGAGCGAGCTGAAG
>JBAVOF010000266.1:0-3336 GCA_049691835.1 Polyangiales bacterium | reverse complement strand
GGCTAGCGCATCCATCTCCGAAGCGGGGCAGGAAGAGCATCTCTTTTCGGCACCCTCTGATAAAGCTGGACCGAGACCTCGTCGGCCGCCTCGTGGATCTGGCTCAGCACGCCCGGCTGCATGGCCGCATCACAGCTCCGCGCATCTTCGAAGCGAAACATGTAGGTACTCTTGAACACGAGCGGGTTGGTGTCGGCCGGGTGTGGGCGCTTCGTGATGGTAATCGGCGACGTCTCGTGACTTTGGTACACCAACCGACCGCCCGCCGTCTGCACGATGCTTTGGATAGCGTCCGAATCTTCATGGCAGTGCACTACCAGCACCCACTTGGATCCACGCAGCGCGAGCAGCGAGTCGGGCGAGTGGGTGAACGACGCTTCGAACTTGCGGACCGCCTTGAGCCGCTGAGGATTTGCGACGGCGATGTAGTAGGGATTGAGCGCCAACGCGAAGAAGCGCCGCTGGTTTGGATAGCGCACGACGAGGAGCTCGTCCGCCCGCGGCTCCCCGAGGAACACCTTCGCGTGGATGCCCATCCAACCAACCTCGGCTCCCACCGCCTTCAACAAGGGCACCGTGAGGACCCCGTACCATTTGTATGCTTCCTCGTCCTTGAAATGAATGAGGTTGAGCACGTCCACTGGCACCGGCAGGTCTGCCCGACAAAGTTCCTTCACGGCCTGGAAGTCGAATTTGTCCAGCAAACTCATCGCTCGGTCCTAGTACGCGAAGGGTCCGCATGCCATCGGACGTCCGGCGGAGGGGGATGCCTCGAATGCTTGTTGACCCTAGCGGAATTCGCTAAGGAGCAGTCGCATGACCCAGGAGACAAAAGCTGCAGCGGCAGGGGAGATCGCCGACCCGAGCGCTGAGGGTGCGAGCCCCGCGTCCATCGTCACCCGCATGAGCTTCGGCGCCTCACCGGAGCAAGTGTGGAAGGGCCTGATGTTCTACGAGGAGATCGGCCGGCGCCCACCCGCGCATTTGCGCCTCCTGCTACCGGTACCAATCCGCACCGAAGGCAAGGTGTCGGAAGTGGGCGGCGAGGCGATGTGCCTGTACGAGGGCGGCCATCTGCTGAAGCGCATTACGCGCATCGAGGTGAATCACTTCTATGAGTTCGAAGTTGCCGAGCAGGCTCTCTCGGTTGGTGGCGGTATGCGCCTCTCAGGCGGGCGGTATACTTTGCAGCAGCTCGATGACGGCACGACGGAAGTCGCGGTCGAAACCCGTTATCTGAGCACCAGGTGGCCACGTTGGTTCTGGAGGCCGCTCGAAAAACTGGTGTGCCACTGGTTCCACCGCTATCTGCTGCGCTCGATGCGACGTGCGGTCGAGTCACAGTGAAGGGCGCTGGAGGGTCGGCATGCCCGAGCTGATGCCACCAGTTTGGTTGATCCGAGTCGCGGTAGCCGCGGTCTGGTTGTACGAAGGGCTCTGGTGCAAGCTCCTGCATGGCGAGCCACGCGAGTTCGAGGTCGTCAAGGCTGTGCCGCGTCTTGGGCCACGCTTCGGCGTCCCTTTTCTCATGAGCCTTGGGGTCGTCGAGGTCACGCTGGCCGTGTGGGTCCTCTGGGGCGGGGCACCGCTGCTCTGCGCTATCGCTCAGACCGTGCTTCTCGTGTCTCTCAATGCCAACGGTCTGATCTGGGCGCGCCACGTCATTCACGATCCGCGTGGCATGCTCGTCAAGAACTTCGCCTTCCTCGTCCTGGCCTGGGTGTCCGCTAGCCTCCCGGCAGGCACGGCCCCATGACCGCCGCAGTGACCGTCTGGGAGCGCGGCCGCCTCGATGCCCGCGTGGGCCCTCGACAGGTGCTGTTCGGCCGTATGTACGAGGACGCGTCAGTCGAGCTCCGCGCCTTTCGGCCAGGGGGGCGTGTTCTGTGCATCGCCTCCGCGGGATGCACGGCCATGAAGCTCGCTCCCCACCACGAAGTCGTCGCCGTTGACATCAACCCCGTCCAACTCGACTACGCGGCGCGCCGCATCCATGGCGACCCGGGCTTCCGCGGCAGGGCGGAGCGCGTCATGGACTTCGCTCGGTTCTTCGCCCCGCTGGCCGGTTGGTGGCCGTCGCGCGTGCGCGGCTTCGTCGAGCTCGATGACCCGGCTGCGCAAATGGAGTACTGGCAGCGGCAGCTCAACACCTGGCGTTTTCGCGCTGCCCTCGATGCCCTGTTTTCCATGACTGCGCTGCGCTCGGTCTACTCCTCGCCATTGCTCGATTTCCTCCCGAAACGGCTTGGTGCGGTCATGCGCGGACGAATGGAGCGTTGCTTTGCCAGGCATCCCAACCGCAGCAATCCTTACGCCCGCTCGTTGCTATTGGGCGAGCTGTCCTCCGATCCGCCGCCCCCGGAAGCCAATGACATCCGGCTCGTACATGCGGACGCGGCAGGCTTTCTCGAGGACCAGGCACCAGGGAGCTTCGATGGGTTCACGCTGTCGAACATTCTCGACGGGGCGGACCAAGCGTACCGACAAAGGCTCTTCGCCGCCGTGAAGCGCGCAGCCAGCCCCACGGCCATCACGGTGTTGCGCAGCTTCGGAGAGCGCGACGCGGAGGCCCCGTCGAATCGAGCGGCTGAAGATCGAGCGATGCTTTGGGGCAGCGTTCTGGTAAGACCTGCCACGGACTTGTGAAACCAAGCCGGCTTCTTGTCACCGGGTACACGCGCTGCAGATACCCTCAGCGCGCGGCTCGAAGGCTACGCGAAGTCCTCTTCACGGCGACGGGATGCAATGAACGCCAACCCGCCGAGCAGTAAGATCATGGCCCCGCCCGCCGCGGTTGGGTCGAGCTCTGGAACGCTCATGCCGACAGACTTGCTCCTCACGTCGTGGGAGCGGCGGGACCAGCTCCAAGCCTGAGCCTCCGGGGTGGGGCTCAGCATCCAGGCGCCAATGACCAACGACAAAATCAAAAGAAAACGCTGCATGGCTCTTCCTCCGCCGCACGACAGATACATCGCTTGACATTTGTACGTCAGGGCATCGATCTGCGCAAGGAGAAAAGCCCAGCGAAAAGGCTGATTGGTGATGTGATTTTCAATACTTCGGGGCTTCGGCCTGGGACTTCTGGTTTGTGCGATTGAGCTTACATTGACGCGTTGCGGCGCCCCATGATGAACGCACTGGCAGGGGTCCTGTGAAGGACTTAGACTATCGGCATGAAGTACTGCCGTAGTTTACCTTTCTTGCTGTATCTATCTCTAGCTTGTGTCGCCGGCTGCGGTGGGGACGCGGGGACGCCCCGTTCGGGCGGCTCCGGTGGCGGAATCGGAGGGTCTGGCGGCGATGGCGGCTCCGGCGGGAACGGCGGTGGATCTGGGG
>JBAVOF010000265.1:0-19952 GCA_049691835.1 Polyangiales bacterium | reverse complement strand
GGTTTGATGCAGGCGGTCCTCGTCCCTCACCCCATCGGATGACGGCGCCACCAAACGGAAGAGTCGCGTATCGTCACGCATCCGTTCCCTTTGGGCAGCGAGCTCGCGCTCCGCGTTGTGTCGTACGCGGATGATCTCGGCGCGCGTGAAGACCTGGCTGAGCACGCCGAAGCAGACGATGAAGAGTGCGTTCGATCCGAGCCGCGGCAAGTCGACGACCTGCTCACCGAGAAATGGCACCGCACAGCCAAACACGGTCGCGAACGCGACCAGAGCCAAGCTGGCCCATCCCGTTGCAAAGGACGCTACGAGCGCGACTGCGACGTAGGTCAACGGGTGGAGGTCGCTGCCGAGGCCACCGCGTCCTTGAGTCAGCGCCTGCACGCCAACGAGAAGCAGCACGCCGAGCTCAAACGCTGATCTCGGATCGGTGCCATTCCGATATGCATCTCTAACACGATGACCGAACAGCCCGAGCCAGGCCCCAGCCCAAGCCAGATGCCCCCATCCCAACGCCCCGCTCCGTGGGAGGAAGAACCCCGCTAGCAAGAACGCAGCGAGCAGTAGCGCGGCCGCCAACCCCCACGCCGACCGTGCCGTGCGCCTCATGCGAAGCGCTGCCTGGACGAGGGCCGTCATATGCTAGCGGTGTTACGCTGGCTTCCATTCGTTCAGCAAGAAATCCGCCCGAATGTGTGCGCATGCCCACCTAGCGGCGGGGGAACTGGAAGACGAACTCCTCCGCTCGCACCATCCCCAGCTCGTCCCGGGCGATTCGCTCGACGTAGACGGGGTCGCTGCGTAGCGCTTCGACCTCGGCTTTGAAGGTGGCGATCTCTCGAACCAGCTCCTCGTTCGATTCGCGCAGCTCTCGAAGCTCCTCGCGCAGGTGGCGGTAGCGGGGGAGCCCCTGTTCGTCCAGAACCAAGGTTGGGACCGTCATGATCGCCATCACCATCAGTGAGAACGGAAGCAGCGCAGCGCTTACCCTCATGGGCCGAGCCTGCCGCAGGCTGGGGCGGGAAGGCAATTTTTTGCCTGCTTTCGCAGGCTTGACAGAACCCCTGGAGCTTCTACTTTCTTGGGAGTGTGACGGTCACGTTGGACGAACGCCATCGGCGAATCCTGTTTGCGGTCGTAACCGAGTACATCGCCTCGGGAAAGGCCGTGAGCTCGCGGCAGATCGCGAAGCGTTACGCGGTCCAGCTCTCACCTGCAACGATTAGGAACGTGCTCGCCGATCTGGAGGACGTGGAGCTGCTGCACCAACCCCACACGAGCGCGGGCCGCGTCCCCACCGACGCCGGGTTCCGGTGCTTCGTGGACGCGATGGCCACCGCCGGCGAGATCTCCGTGGCTCACCGGACCGCCTTGATCCGGCGTCTGCAGAATCTGGAGCCTGGCGCGGACGCCGTGCGCGAAACCGGTCAGCTTCTGAGTCGGTTGACGGGGACTGCGACGATCATCGCCCGGCCAGCCGCGACCGAGGCCGCCCTAGATCAAGTTCGATTCATGCGGCTTTCCAGCGGGCGCACGCTGGCAGTCTTGGTCACGCGCTCGGGCGGCGTGGAGAACCGTGTGGTCGTCACTGAGCTCGACGTCGACGATCGGGCGCTCGACCGGGTGAACAACTACCTCGCCGAGCTGGTCGGAGGACGAACTCTTCGAGCCGTACGCGACCTGCTCGCGGACCGCATCGCCACCGAGGAGAGCCAGTATCAAGCGCTGCGCAAGCAAGCACAACAGATGGTCGAAGCGACCGTCGAAGTCCAGATCGAACGGGCCCAGGTCGTCATCGAAGGGCAGGGCGCGCTCTTCGACCGGCCGGAGTTTGGAGACGCCGAGAAGATTCGCCGGTATCTGAACGCTTTCGAAGAGAAGCAGAAGCTCCTGGAGCTCCTGGAGCAAACCTTGCTCACCGATGGCGTTCAAGTGTTCATCGGCTCCGAGGCTGCGCTCGACGACGTGGCCGACATCAGTGTGATCTCCAGCCCATACCGGCGCGATGGCGCACGAGTGGGCTCCTTTGGAATCGTGGGGCCGACCCGCATGGACTACAAGAAGTACGTGCCCTTGGTGGGTTTCGCGGCCGATGTGCTAAGCGACGTTCTGGACGGGCGAATTCCAGGCACCTCCAGGAACTCCTAGAGAAAGACGGTCAGAGGGAATGAGCGAACACGAGGGGGACAAGCCGGGGGACGGAGATGCCAGCAGCGGCAGCGATTCCGAAGAAGTGATCTTCCCGGAAGAAGGGACCGACGGGCAGCAGGACGCCGAGCCGAGCGACCTCGAGAAGGCGCGCGCGGAGCGCGACCGGATGCGGGAGCAGCTTCTTCGCATTGCCGCCGACTTCGACAATTTCCGAAAGCGCTCGCGCAAGGAGATCGAAGAAGTTCGGCGTCGCACCATCGAAGACACGCTCCGCGAGGTCCTCCCGATCGTCGACAACCTGGGGCGAGCGGCACACGCGATGCAAAACGCAACCGAGGTCTCCGCGGTCACGGAAGGGGTCCACATGGTGCTCCGTGGTTTCGAGGACGTCGCGAACCGCTTGGGGTTGAAACGGGTGCCCTCGGTCGGCCTGCAGTTCGACCCGACTTGCCATGACGCCATGCAGCAAGAGGAAACCGACCAGCACGCCCCGGGCACGATCGTCGCAGAGATCGTACCGGGCTACTACCTAGGGGAGCGGCTGCTACGGCCGGCGATGGTGGTCGTGGCGAAACCGCGGACAGGCGGTCAAAGCGTCGATGCGCCCGCAGATGGTGAGGGCGCGGGTAGATAGTCGTGCCTTTGATGCGACAACCCCAAGCCTCGGTGTATATAGAGAGTTAGGGCACGATGGGGAAGATCATCGGGATTGATCTGGGTACGACCAATTCCTGTGTCGCATTCGTCGACAACGGGGAACCTCAGGTGATTCCAAACGCCGAGGGAAGCCGAACGACACCGTCGGTCGTGTCGTTTTCCAAGGACGGCGAGCGCCGTGTCGGAACCGTGGCGAAGCGCCAAGGAGTGACCCATCCCGAGAGCACCATTTTCGCGATCAAGCGGCTCATGGGTCTGGGCTTCAGCACGGAGCCAGCGCAGAAGCACCAACGCCTGGTGCCCTATCGGGTCGTGGAGAGTGAGCGCGGAGACGCCTGGGTACAGGTCGGGGACCACAGGTACTCGCCACCCGAGATTTCCGCCATGGTGCTCGAGAAGATGAGGGAGGTCGCGGAGTCGTATCTCGGCGAGCCCGTCGCCGAGGCGATCGTGACGGTCCCCGCATACTTCAACGACGCCCAGCGCTCGGCCACGATCGCGGCCGGGAAGATCGCCGGGCTCGAGGTGCGACGCATCATCAACGAGCCGACCGCCGCAGCACTCGCGTACGGTTTCGAAGAAAAAGAGGGCAAGCGTGTTGCGGTGTACGACCTCGGAGGCGGTACTTTCGATATCTCGATTCTCGAGATCGCCAATGGCGTCTTCAGCGTGAAGTCGACGGCGGGGGACACACATCTGGGCGGGGAAGACTTGGACAACGCGCTCGTCGAAGAGCTCGCAAGCCGGTTCCAGAAGAGCAGCGGGATCGACTTGCGCACCGACCGCGTCGCACTTCAGCGCCTAAAAGAGCAGGCCGAGAAGGCCAAGCACGAGCTCTCATCTTCGCGTGAGACCGAGATCAATCTTCCCTTCATCGCGTCGGATGCATCGGGTCCAAAGCATCTCGAAACCAAGCTCAAGCGCAGCGAGCTGGAGATCCTCGTGTCCGAGATCATCGATCGGACGCTGGAGCCCTGCCGGCAGGCCTTGGACGATGCGGGGGTCAAAAAAGAAGACATCGACGAGATTCTGCTCGTCGGCGGCCAGACGCGGATGCCGATGGTGCAGTCCAAGGTCGCGGAGTTCTTCGGGAAGGAGCCCTACAAGGGCGTCAATCCCGACGAGGTGGTAGCGATGGGTGCCGCTCTGCAAGGTGCGGCCTTGCTGGGCGACGTCGAGGAGGTGCTTCTGCTCGACGTCACGCCCCTGAGCCTCGGGGTGGAGACCGGCGGGGGTGTGTTTCACAAGCTGATCCGACGAAACACGACCGTGCCCACGCGCGCCAAAGAGGTCTTCACGACAAGCGTCGACAACCAAAGCTTCGTGCCGATTCACGTCCTGCAAGGTGAACGCGAGATGGCCGCGGACAACAAGTCATTGGCCAAGTTCGAGCTAGCGCCGATCCTGCCGGCGCCGCGGGGCGTCCCCGAGATCGAGGTGACATTCGACATCGATGCCGATGGTGTGGTGAACGTGAGCGCCAGGGACTTGGGAACCAACCGCGAACAGAATATCCGCGTCGTCGCATCCAGTGGTCTCACCGAGAAGGATATCGAGCGAATCATCGGAGAAGCCGACGCGTACAAGACAACCGACACGAAGCGTCGCGAGCTGGCCGAGCTCCGCAATGCGGCCGAGGCTCTTCTCTACACGAGCGAGCGCGCGGTGGCTGAGTGCCGCGAGCTCGTTTCAGAAGCAGTGGTGTCCCAAGTGGAGGCGGACATCGCGACCTTGCACGCCTGCGTGGACGAGGGCGACGCCATCGCGATCAAAGACGCGCTCGAAACGCTCGAGCTGAGCGCCTACAAGATCGCTGAAGCGATGTACGGAAACGTCGATCTCACCGAGGGCAAAGCACAATCCGACTCGTGAGCGTCGAGGAACGAGCGCGGGTCACCGGCGCGCAATGGCTGGCCCGAATGCGCTGGGGCGCGCTCGGCGTTCAGGCTGCATCGATCCTGATCGCGAGCCAGAGCTTCGATGTGCAGCTGCCCGTGGCTCCGATGTGGTCGCTGGTCGCGCTCGGCGGCGTCTCGAATATCTGGTTGACGTACGGCAGAGGCCGTACCGGCCATCTGGGCGCATTGCTGTGCCTCGACGTCACGCTCCTCACCGGCCTGCTCTACCTCTCGGGCGGTCCGACCAATCCATTTAGCATCATCTACGTGGTGTACATCGCGATGTCCGCGGTGATGCTGCCACTGAGGTGGACCTGGACGATCGCGGGCTTGTCGATCGTTTCATTCGCGGCATTGTTCGTCGTTCACGTGCCAACCGAGCACCTAGGCCACGCGGGACATGGCGATGGGTTTCAAACTCACCTTTACGGAATGCTGGTTGCGCTGGTTCTGGCCGTGGCCCTGATCACCTATTTCGTGAGCCAACTGTCGCTGGAGCTTCGCAGTCGGGAACGGGCCCTCGCCGAGGCCGAGGAGCGAACACATCGCTGGGGAAAGCTGGCTTCGATCGCAACCTTGGCGGCGGGAGCCGCTCACGAGCTTGGCACCCCGCTCGGCACCATCGCGATCGCCGCCAAGGAACTGGAGCGTCAAGCGCGGAACGTGCCCGGTGCCGAAGCGCTCGTCGAAGACGCCGTGCTGATTCGGGAGGAGCTCGAACGATGCCGCATAGTGCTCGATCGGATGGCCGCCGCAGGGGGCGAGCAGATGGGGGAAATCGTTCGCGCCATTTCGGTGGAGGATCTCTTCGGTGAGGTGCGCGCCCGGCTGAGCGCCGATCAGGCCAAACGCTGGATCACCAGCACCGAGATAGCCACAGTGCACGCGCCCAGGGAGGCACTGGCACAGATGGTCGAGAACATCACGCGCAACGGCTTCGATGCGTGCGGCGACGGGAGGGTGTCGCTGGACGTTCGCAAGCTGGATCGGGGGGTGGAGCTTCGCTTCGCCGACGAAGGGCATGGAATGGACGAACGCGTGATGCGACGCGCAACGGAGCCGTTCTTTACGACCAAGGGCAGCGGGGACCGGATGGGTCTGGGCTTGTTCCTCGCGAGGACGCTCGTAGACTCGTTGAACGGTGTGCTGACGATTGAATCGGCACCCGGCCGAGGCACGACCATCCGCATCGTGATCCCCCAACAAGCATGAGCGAAGCACAGAACACCTCGACCCCCAAGCCATCGATTCTGATCGTCGACGACGACGAGCGACTCCGGTCGCGCATGGCCCGCGCTTTCGTCGAGCGAGGCTACGAGGCGGAGCAAGCCGACGGCTACGAGAAGGCGATTGCAATTGCGATGCGCGAGAGCACCGAATACGCGGTCGTCGACCTTCGCATGCCCGGCAAATCGGGCTTGGAATTGGTGCGCGAGCTTCACCGAATCGACCCCGCCACCAGGATCGTCGTGCTGACTGGCTATGGAAGCATCGCGACCGCGCTCGAGGCCGTCCGACTCGGAGCTACGCATTACCTGACCAAGCCAGCCGACGTGGACGAGATCATCGCCTCATTCGATCGGGGCGACGTCGCAGCCGCAACTGACTCACTCGCCGCGCCGAGCGCGGTCCCCGAAACCCCGTCGTTGGCACGAGTCGAGTGGGAGCACATCCACCGCGTGCTGACCGACAGCGGTGGAAACATCACGAAGGCCGCGGAAAAGCTGGGAATTCATCGGCGTTCCCTGCAGCGAAAGCTGGCGAAGTTCCCGATGCCACGCTGAGCGACTGCGACGATTTGCCACATACAAGCTCGACCGGGCGGTCCCTAAGCTCGCCGGGTGAAGGCTTGTTGGGTGATCGCGGCGCTCGTCGCGCCGTGGGGGTTCGCTGCGGAGGTTTTTGCATGCGGGACCTGCGCCGTCGGTGATCCGACCCTCACCGTCGTCGGCTTCGAGCAGCCCAAGAGCCAGAGGATGCGTACCTCCGGAACCGTCCGTTTGCGAAACGACCGAATCGGCGAGCCCTACGTCGATGAGCTCCAACTCGCCGAACAGCGAATGGAGCTAGCCGGCGCCTACTCGCCCACCGATCGTTGGGCGTTGTCCTTGATGATGCCTCTCGTCCATCGTGTCGTGAGCGCGGTCAACCTCGCCGAGGCAGATATATGGGCTCCGGGCGACCTCGAATTTCGGACGCGTGCTGTCGTTTGGCGCGATCGCAAGTTCGCACCTCGCCACCTGGTCAGCTTGATCGCCGGGCTCGAGTTCCCGACCAGCTCGATCGAGCGCGATGCCGAAGGTGTGCCGCTCCCCCTCGAGTTTCAGGCGGGCACCGCCTCATGGGACCCGATCGCCGGAGCTTCGTACACGATGTTTTCGGATCCATGGTCGGTGTATGCTTCGTCGGCGGCGATCTTCCCGACTCAGGGTACGGCCGACACGAAGGTTGGCATCAGCTTTCGGCAAACCGCGCTCGGGCAGTTCCAGCCTTGGCACTTTCTCGCATTTCAGGTCGGCGTCGAGCTCAGGCTCGATCAACCCGGTTACATCGCCGGCGTGCGCGACCCCAACACGGGCGGAAACATCACCTATGCGTCGTTTGGGCTCGTCGGGCTGCCGCACCAGAAGGTGCTGCTCCACCTCACCGTCGCCGTACCGATGATTCAACGCTTGGACGGCGATCACGTCGAAGGTCTCGCTGTGACCGCAGGGCTGGTCTATGACATCTAGGCTCATCGTCGCGAGCGCGTTGCTCGGCATGGCTTCGCTTCCTCAGTGCATCCAGGTCACCGAGGGCATCGAAGTAGACGTCGCTTATCAGCCTGCTGCGACACCCGCCCAGGTTCGCACGGACATGGGGTACCGCGTGCATCTGGAGCGGGCACTGATTGCCGTCGGCAAAGTCGAGTTGATCGGGTGTGACAATTTTGTCCGGGTCCTATGGAAGCTTGTCGTGCCCGCGAGAGCGCTAGCTCACGAGTTCGCGACGCCGACGAGCCTGGGAATTCCACTGGTGATCGATTTGATGCAGAGTGCCGGGACGGCACAGTTCGCGGGGACACTACGGCCTCCTCCGGGCCGGTACTGTGGGATCCGCGTCTCGGCGATGCCGGCGGACGATGACGCCGAAGGCCTCACCAAGCAAAACCTAGACATGATGCTGCAGAGTGTCCTCATCGAGGGGCAGGTTGAAGATCTGAACACGGGCTCTCGGACCCCATTGCTCACACGGATCTCGGAGGTGTTGCAGTGTGAAATGCTGTTCGACCGGCCGTTGGTCTTCGACAGCCCCATTCTGGAGAGTGTTTCCATCCAAATCGACCAGAAGAAGTGGTTCGATGGCATCGATTTTGCACTGCAAGACTCAAACGCGGTGCAACAACGGATAACCGAAAACATACGGTCGTCGTTGCGGGCAGTCCTTCCGGACACAGAATGAGGTCCTAGAGACCGCGGAGAAAGAACAGATGAACAGGGTAACGATCCTTCTAGCTGCGCTCGCTTTGGCGAGCTCGGGGTGCGGTAGCAGCAGCGATGGCACAGGCAGCCAAGCCGTCACGATTCAGTTCCAAGCGATGGTCGGCGACCAGGTGTTCGTCTGCGGCGATACCTACGGCAACCTCGGCGCCGACGACAGCTCGCTGCAAATCAGCGACTTCCGCTTCTATGTGCAGGACGTCGAGCTCCGGAACGCCGACGGGGACTACGTCGCCGTCGAGCTCGACACGAGCAACTGGCAGACCGAGAACGTTGCCCTCCTCGACTTCGAGGACGGCTGCGCCGATCTGGGTAACGAGGAGACCAACACCGCGGTGACCGGCACCGTGCCGGAAGGGACCTACGATGGGATTCGCTTTGCCATGGGGGTTCCATTCACGCTGAACCACGAAAACCCTGCGGTCGCCGAACCGCCGTTGAACCTCACCGCCATGGAGTGGAACTGGCAGGGTGGTTACAAGTTTCTTCGGATCGACTCTGGCGCCGTCAGCGACACCGACTGGCGAATGCACCTGGGCAGCACCGGCTGTGACGGCGACCCCGTCGCAGGCGGAACCACGACCTGCAGCAATCCGAATCGCGTCGCGGTGGAGCTGACATCGTTCGATCCGGCAACCGACACCGTTGTCGCCAATTTCGCTGCGCTCGTCGATGGCGCGGCGCTCGACGAAAACCAGCCGGACACGCCGGTCGGCTGCATGTCCGACCCGACGGACGGCGACTGTGCGCCGCTTTTCGAAAACCTCGGCCTTCCATTCGAGGGAGTCCCCGCAGGCGCGCAGCAATTTTTCTCGGTCGAGTAAGACCTTCTCGACCGGGGTCGACCCTAGTCACACCTCCTGATGAAACACCTCACCCCTATCCTGGTCTTGCTGGCACTCGTCCTCGGCGCCGGCTGCGGCGACGGAGCATCCGCACCCGAGGAATGGGTCTGGGACATCCCGGACACCGTGCCGGAGCCTCGAGTCCCCGAGGACAATCCGATGACGGCTGCAAAGGTCGAGCTGGGACGTTTCCTTTTCTACGACACCAGGCTCTCGGCCAACGAGACGCAGAGCTGCGGGACCTGCCATCGTCAGGAGCTGGCGTTCACCGATGGACTTGGGCAGGCGGAAGGCTCGACGGGTCAGATCCACCCGAGGGGTTCGATGAGCATCGCAAATGCGGGCTACGCCGCGTCACTGACCTGGGCCAACGATGCGATGGTGAGACTGGAAAAGCAGGCACTCGTCCCGATGTTCGGCGAAGACCCGGTCGAGCTCGGGATGGCGAACATGGAAGACGAGCTTCTTCGCCGGATGCGGGACGACGAGCGCTACCCCGCGATGTTCGCCGAGGCGTTCCCGGAGGTTACCGAGCCGATAAGCCTGGAGAGCATCACCAAGGCGTTGGCCGCCTTCCAGCGCCAAGTCACGAGCTTCGGGTCCAAAGTCGACCGTTGGCAGGCGCACGACACCAGCGCGCTGAACGAATCGGAGCAGCGGGGCATGGCGCTATTCTTCGGAGGGACCAGCGCCGCGGGCGTCGCGGACGCCTTCGAGTGCTTCCATTGTCATGGTGGGTTTTTGTTTTCGCAGTCGTCCGATGACGCGGGGCAGGTCTCCAACCAGAAGTTCTTCATGAACAATGGCCTTTACAACCTGGACGAGGACGGGAGCTACCCGCCAGGCAACGAGGGGCTCTACGACATGAGCGGAGACCCGGCCGACAAGGGCCGGTTCAAACCCCCAAGCCTCCGGAACATCGCACTGACCGCGCCGTACATGCACGATGGGTCGATCGCAACCCTCGAAGAGGTGATCGACCACTACGCGCGCGGGGGGCGTTTGATCGAGAGCGGACCTAACGCCGGCGACGGAAAGGACAATCCGAACAAGAGCGCCCTCTTGAACGGCTTCGTCATCTCCGAGCAAGAAAAGGAAGACCTGCTGGCGTTCCTACACGCGCTGACCGATGACGATCTCATGAACAACCCGACCTACAGCGACCCATTCGCGAATTAGCTAGCTCAGCAGCCGCGGCTCGCGCTGGAGCTCTATTCCGAAACGGTCGCGTACACGCGCCTGGATCTCGTCGGCAAATACCAGAAGATCGGCGGTCGTGCCGCCTCCGTGATGCACGAGTGCCAGCGCGTGCTTGGTCGAAACTCCGATTGCGCCGCGCCGGCTGCCCTTAGCGATGCCTGCGTTTTCGATGAGCCAGCCCGCGGCGAGCTTCACCTTGCCGTCGCCCATCGGATGCTGGGGAACTTCGCCGGGTGTCGCCACGAGATGGTCGCGGATGGCTCGCTCGATCACCCGCTGCGCCTCTGCCGCCGAGACGATCGGGTTCAGGAAGAACGAGCCGGCGCTGCGATGATTGGGATCGGCTGGATCGATGATCATCGACTTGCGTCGCCGCAGGTCGAGCACCGTGCGCCGGATCTCCCCGAGCGTCGCATCGGAGCCGAGGCTCTTCTCGAGCTCGGCGTATCGGATCGTCCCCGGGCCATTCGGCCGCAACGCGAGAGACACCGCGCAGACGATGAATCGCTCGGGCTCGCGCTTGAACAGGCTGTCGCGGTAGCCAAACGCGCAATCCTCGGAGCCGAGCTCCTCGAATTCGAGCGTGTCGCGACGCAGGACGCGGACGCTCTCGATGACCTCGGATACCTCTTGTCCGTACGCGCCTACGTTCTGAATCGGGGTGGCGCCGGTGGAACCCGGAATCCCGGTCAGGCACTCGAGGCCGGCCCAGCCGCGGGAAACAGCGCCCTGCACCACGGTCTCCCAGGGTACCCCAGCGGCGGCCTGCACCTTCCCCCCAGCTTGAAACTCGACGTCGGCGATCCTCATCTGGATGACGAGGCCCGCATAGCCCTGGTCAGGCACGATGAGATTCGAGCCGCCTCCCAGCATCGCAACCGAAATCCCCTCGTCGGCGGCCCAGCGAAGCGCATCGGCCAGGATCGCTTCGTCCTCTGCGCGGACGAAGTGCCTGGCGGACCCGCCGAGCTCGAGGGTGGTGAGCGGAGCGAGCGGAACGTCGCGCTGGATCTCGAGCGTCGCCATCTACCGTGCGGGGATTCTCTCGATGCCGCCCATGTAAGGGACCAAGGCCTCGGGTATGCGCACGCTTCCGTCGGCCTGCTGGTTCTGCTCGAGAATCGCGACCAGCGTGCGTCCAATCGCAAGACCCGAGCCGTTCAGGGTATGCAGCAAGCGTGGCTTGCCCTTGAGCTCGGGTCGGAAGCGTGCCTTCATGCGTCGCGCCTGAAAGTCGCCGAACCAGGAGCAGCTCGAGATCTCACGATAGGCATTTTGCGCCGGCAGCCAGACCTCGAGATCAAACGACTTTTGCGCGGCGAACCCCATGTCCCCCGCACAGAGCTGCACGACGCGATGGTGAAGGCCGAGCTTTTGCAGGATTGCCTCGGCGTGCCCAGTGAGAACCTCGAGCTGCGCTTCGCCATCGTCCGGATGGCAGAAACGAACCAGCTCGACCTTGTCGAACTGATGAACGCGTATCATGCCGCGGGTGTCCTTGCCGTAGCTCCCCGCCTCGCTCCGAAAGCAAGCGGTGTAGCCGGTGTACGCGATCGGCAAATCGGTCTCAGAGACGATCTCGTCGGCGTGGAGGTTGGTGATGGGAACCTCCGCGGTGGGCACCAGATACAGATCGTGCCCCTGCGCGTCGGCCTGAACCTCCCAGTCTGCATCCTTGGCCAGGCGAAAGGCGTCTTTCGCAAACTTCGGCAATTGGCTGGTGCCCATCATGGCGCTGTCTTTGACGAGCACCGGCGGCCAGACCTCCTCGTAACCGTGCTCGGTCGTGTGCACGTCGAGCATGAACTGCATCAGAGCCCGATTGAGCCGCGAGCCGAGCCCTTTTAGCACGACGAAGCGAGAGCCGCTGATCTTCGCGGCACGCTCGAAATCGAGAATGCCGAGCCCCGTGCCGATCTCGACGTGGTCGCGCGGTTCGAAGTCGAACGACGGCCTCTGCCCCCAGACGCGAACCTCGACGTTGTCCTTCTCGGTCCGCCCATCCGGGGTATCCGGATGCGGAAGGTTGGGCAGGTTCAATAAGATCTCTTCGAGCTGGCTCTCGATCTCTTGTTGGCGCGCCTCGCCTTCCTTGATCTTCCCGCCGAGCGTTCGTAGCTGCTGGCGCTTGGCTTGGAACTCCTCGGACTTCTTGTCCACGACCCTCGCCATCGTTTGACTCGCTTCGTTACGCTGCTGCTGGAGGGCCTCCACCTCCGTGATGACGGTGAGTCGCTCCTCGGCCAGGGATCCGAGCCGGTCGAGCAAGTCCGCATCCGCGAAACCCCGGCGCTTCAGTGCCGCCTTCACATCGGACATGTTCTCGCTCACATGGCGCAGGTCGAGCATGAGAGCGGGTCTACAACACGAGGGCAGGGAGCACCAGTCGCGCGGTTCTTGGCGCGGGGCGAGAGAAGCTCGTAAATTGAGCCGGTGGGCAAGACGGGCATGCTTCGCCGCTTGGGGGTGATCGGTGACGTCCATTGCGAGTCCGCAACGCTCGGACGAGTGCTCGATGTCTTGGAATCGATGAACCTCGACGCCATCCTATGCGTCGGAGACTTGGTCGACGGTCCGGGTGACGCGGACGCGACCCTGTCCATGCTGCAGTCCCGTGGCGTTCAATGCGTAGCCGGAAACCACGAGCGCTGGTTTCTCACGGGGGAGCAACGGAGTCTCGACAACGCCACTCAGGAGGTCAACGACTCGTCCCGCGCCTTTCTCGAATCACTGCCAAAGCTTCGACTCTATGCAACGCCAAACGGAAACGCCTTGCTCTGTCACGGCGTTGGCGAGGACGACGAAGCCTGGTTACGCCCCGACACGCGCGGCTACGCGCTCCAAGACATTTCTACGCTCCGGGAGCTCATGCTCGACAAAAACGTGCAGTTCCTGATAGGTGGGCACACCCACGAACGGATGGTCCGTGCGTTTTCTGGCCTGACCGTGATCAACGCCGGAACGCTTCATCGGAACAACGAGCAGACGTTCACGGTGATCGACTTCGACACGATGCGTGTGAGGTTCTACTCGGCCGCGGGGGGGAGCGCGGGAACACTGATCGAAGAGCTCGCTCTCCCTGCGCCAGACTCCGTCGGCTAGGTCGGAGTCTCTGACGCTGGCACCGACGGCGCTGCTAGCGGGCTTGGCGCCAGAGCTCTGCCAAGGACGGCCTCGAGCCCGTCAGTAAGAACCCGATTCTGAACAGGCGGGCACCAACTCGGATGGAGAGCCAGGTCGAGATCGAAAGCATCAGCATCGAGCCGACCAGTTCCCACCATGCAATCCCCGACGAGTCGACGGACAATCGGATGATCACGGTGAGCGGAGAGGTGAATGGGATCCAAGTCATGACCTGTCCGAGAACCCCGTGCGGCTCGTCCAGTAGGATTACGAGGACCATCAATGGAAGGATCGCGAGCACCGCCCAGCCCATGCTGAGCTTCTGGCTCTCCGCCGCATTGGCGCCGAGTGCGGCCGTGGCGAGCATCAAGCTACCCAAGAAGAGGTAGCCGAGGACGAACAACACCGGCGCAACGCTCAAGGCTCCCCAGGGCACCGAGACCACCGCGGCGAGCGCGGCCGAAGCGGTGAGCGCAACGAAAACCAGCATGGACGACCAGACGGCGAATTGAACGAGGCCTGCCGCGCCCAGGCCGAAGAGCTTGCCTGCCAAGATCTCTTCCGGAGTGACCGATGAGAGCAGCACCTCGACGATCTTGCTCTCTTTGTCGGTGGAGACGGTCTGTACCAAGTAGCCGGAGGCGCTCAAGAGCGCAGTCAGTAACAGGACCCCCAGAAACAGTGGGATGGTCGTGCGCACGAGAAGGTCGAGCGCCTCGTCCACATCGGTGACGGTGTCACCGTCAGGCCCAAGGCGGCTCCGGATGAAGTACGCGGGTGAGAGCACGCGTTCCTGCACGTTCGCTTCGAGTCGCCCTTCGACCAGCGAGCGCCTCAAAAGGGAACGAAGCAGCGGCTCCACTGTCGTTCCGCGCATGCTCAGCAACGGTGTCTTTTCGGATTGAATGGCACGCACCTCGCCGCTTGCGAGGTAGTTCTTCTCCACTACGTAGAGCGCGCGAAGGCGTCCAGACTCCAGATCCGCGATCGCAGCGGGGAGATCCTCGTAGAGCCAGACATCACTGGCGTTCGCGGTCCAAACCCGAGCACCGTCGCGGTCTTCGAACACGGAGCGGTCCACCACGCCAGCTTCGTCAACGAGCCCGAATTCGGCACTCTGCTCCGCGCGCTGCGTGAGGAAGTAGGTCTGTGCACCGAGAACGGTCGCCGAAACGGCTGCGAGAAAGAGGGGCAGTCCGAAGGTCGCGATCAGGTACGACCAGCGTTTGACGACTGACACCAGCTCGAAGCGAGCAACGGCCGCGACGCGTTGGATGCGCATGACTCAGCGGCCCCCGCTCACGAGACTGACGAAAATATCGTCCATCCGCGCCACCAGAGGCTCATATCGATCGATCGGCACCCCGCTTCGGACGAGCTCGTCCAGGTATCCCGCCGCAGTCGCGCTCGGCGGAAGCGCGACGCGCCAACCGCCGGCCCTGTGCGGCGTGGCATGAACTCCGAGGGCCCCCAGATCGATGGCCGTCCAAACGATCACCTCGTTCGGTGAATACCGCCTGCGGATCTCGTCTAGCTCGCCGTAGACCACCAATTCGCCGCCATGGATCAGGGCGACGCGATCGCATAGCGCTTCCACCTGGTGCATCATGTGAGTGGACAGAACGGTCGTCCGGCCGCGTGCACGGCGCTCCTCGATCAAGTCGGTGACGAGCGTCACGTTCACTGGATCCAACCCCGAGAACGGCTCATCGAGAACGCAGAGCTCCGGCTCGCTCATCAGGCATGCGGCGATCTGAACCTTCTGCGTCATGCCCTTCGAAAGGCTCTCGACGCGATGATGCGCGACTGTGTTGAGTCCCACGCGCTCGAGCCAATGGTCGGCACGCTTGCGGGCGACCGTGCGCTTCAGGCCCTTGAGACGCCCGAGGTATTCGAGCATCTCACGGACCTTGGCACGCCGGTACACGCCCCGCTCCTCCGGCAGATAGGCGGTTCGATCGAGGGTCTCGGGACTTGGCGGAACGCCGAAGAGCAGCACTTCTCCCTGATCGGCTCGAAGGATGTCGAGACCGATTCGAATTAGTGTCGTCTTCCCCGCTCCGTTCGGACCGAGGAGACCGAACACCTCCCCGGGCACCACGTCGAGGGACACTCCCTGCAACGCCGTGTGTCGTCCGAAACGCTTGGACACGCTCCGATACGAAAGAATCCCCACCAGGGGAGTGTATCGGGCGGGGAGCAGAGGAGCTAATCCGCGACGCCCGAGCAGCCCGGACGGCGTCGGTGTGACCGTCAGGCGCGAGACGGGGTCGACGCGAGCAGCTTCCTGGTCAGCGCGGAAATTCCGACGCTCTGCAGCTCGGCTGGGGCAAACCGCCTTCGCGTCTCGGTTTCTTCCCCCGTTGCTGCATTCGCCCGGAACAGATCGATCTGCATCCGCCGATGCGTCAGGACGTGCTGGACGCGCCCGATCGGCTCGGAGTCCAGGCGGGCCGAAATGCCTGCCGCGCGCAGAGCGCCTAGCGGATCGGTCTGATCGAAGGAGTCCCGGCGAATCATCGGCAGCCCCCACATGCCGCCAAACAACCGCTCCTGACTGCGTACGAGCCAGACCTCCTGCCGCGAGGCTCGCCCTCTTGTGGCAAGCACCGCAGCGAGATTGAGCTTGGTGGGTGGTTTGTGTGGGCGCGCAACCGGGAGCGTTTGAACCTCGCCGTGACCGTATGCCCGGCAGTCCCTGACCAGAGGGCAAGCCGCGCAGTCCGGACTCTTGTGTGTGCACAGCGTTGCGCCCAGTTCCATCAAGGCCTGGTTGAGAGCCCCGGGTCGTTCGCCGTGTATCAGTCTGGCTGCTTCGTCCCAGAGCCGCCGGGTCGTCATCGAGTTCCCGATCGGCGTGTCGATTCGAAACAGGCGCGCCAGGACTCGCGTCACGTTTCCGTCGACGACCGGCTCTGGTTTATCGAAGGCAATGCTGCCGATGGCGCCCGCAGTGTAGCGCCCGACACCGGGGAGCGAGCGTCTCGCCTCCGCCTCTTCGGGAACCTTTCCGTCGTAGCGTGTGACTACTTCCCGGACTCCGGCCTGCAGGAGACGGGCGCGTCGGTAGTAACCGAGCCCGCTCCAGTGCGAGAGCACAGCGTCCTCGTCCGCCTCGGCGAGGGCGTAGGGAGTCGGAAAACTACGGAGGAAGCGCTCATAGTAGGGGATCACCGTCTCCACCCGGGTCTGTTGAAGCATCACCTCGGCAACCCAGATCGCGTACGGGTCACGCGTGTGCCGCCATGGAAGGTCACGCGCTGCTCCGTCGTACCAAGCGAGCAGCTTCTTGCGGATCGCGGCCATCAGAGCGCTGCGCGAAACGAGGCTTCGGAGTTTTCGAGCGCCTCGATGATGTCATACGCGAATGCCGCGCCGACGTGGCCGTCGACGACCCGGTGGTCGAGCGTCAGTGAGAGCAGCATCACTTGCCCAATCTCAACGGCTCCGGCGCGGACGACGGGTCGTTGTTTGATCCGGTGCACGCCCAAAATGCCCACTTCCGGATGATTCAGGATGGGCGTTGCGAACAGGCCGCTTCGCCGACCGAGCGAGGTCACGGTGAAGGTCGAGTTGCGCAGATCCTCGGGCCCGATCGTGCCGTCCTTGGCGGAGCGCGAGAGCCGCTCAATTCGGCGGGCCAGCTCGAAGATGCCCAGGCCGTCGGCGTTCTTGATCACCGGAACCACGAGTCCGGCGTCCGTCGCAGTCGCCACGCCGATGTTGTAGAATTTCTTGTAGACCAGCTCGCCGGTCCGCTCGTCGACCTCGCTGTTCAAGATTGGATGCCTTTGCAAGGCGCCAGTGACCGCCTTGATGATGAACGGCAAGAACGTAAGGTGAACACCAACCCGCTCGGCGTCTGGCAGCAGCGATTGGCGTAGCTCCACCAAAGGGCTGGCATCACACTCTTCGACGAAGGTGAAGTGCGCCGCCGTCGACTTCGCCCGGTGCATGTGCTCGGCGATCTTTCGGCGCAGGCCGACGATCGGCTCACGGGTTTCAAGTGCGGAAGTCGTTCCCTCGGCTTTTCGCGCGCGCACGACCGCCCGAACGTCGTCCTCGGTCAAGCGCCCGCCGGGACCGCTTGGACGAGCTTCCCGTAGATCGACCCCGAGGTTCTTGGCCAGGCCGCGCGTCGCAGGGCTTGCGAGGAGCTTCCCTCGGGCAGAGCCGGTCGCCGCGCTGGGACCGAACAGTCGAGCTCCTGGCAACTCGTCTTGAATGTGGCCGACCGCCGTGGTTGGCGGCCTCGACGAGCGCTGCGCCTCGCCGACGTTGGACGCGACCGTTGGTCGTAGCGTCAACAAGACCTGCCCGACCTTCGAAACCTCTCCGACCTCGAAACAGAGACGCTCAACAAGCGCGTCACAAGGGGCGCCGATGGTGACGGTTGCCTTGTCCGTCAGGATCTCCACCATCGGGTCGTCCTCGCGGACCGTGTCACCGACCCGAACATGCCACTCAACGATCTCGCCCTCGCTCACCCCCTCGCCGATGTCCGGTAACCTGAACTGTAAAGCTCCCATCGATCAGTACCTCGCTGTTTCGACAAGCGCTGGAACGATGCGGTGCGCCAGAGGAAGATACTCTCGCTCATGGGTGAGCGGAAACGGGGTGTCCCAGCCGGTCACGCGCACTGGTGGGGCTTCGAGGTGCAGGAATGCGCGCTCGGCCATCAGCGCGACGAGCTCGGCACCAAAGCCACATGTGCGTGGCGCCTCATGCACGATCACCAAGCGTCCCGTCTTCTCGACACTCGAAACCACCGCATCGACATCGAGCGGCCACAGGGTCCTGAGATCGATCACCTCGACGTCCACCCCTTGATCGGCCGCCTCTTCCGCGGCAGCGAACGCCTCATAGAGCATCGCCCCCCACGCTACACAACTGACTTGTGTCCCGGTTCGGACGACTTTCGCCACCCCGAGAGGCAAGGAGTACGTCGTCTCCGGGACCTCCATCTTCACGGCGCGATACACACGTTTCGGCTCGAAAAAGATGACTGGATCTTCGTCGCGGATAGCCTCGACCAAGAGCCCCTTCGCATCGTACGGATTGGACGGACAAACGACCTTCAGTCCCGGTGTGTGGATGAACAAGGCTTCTGGGGACTGCGAGTGATATTGCCCGCCGCGAATGCCTCCGCCGTAAGGCGTTCGCACGACCATCGGGACGTGGAACTCCCCGGCAGTCCGATAACGGTACTTCGCCGCTTCGCTCACCAGTTGGTCGAAGCCAGGGTAGATGAAATCGGCAAACTGGATTTCGGCAACCGGTCTGAGCCCGCGTAGCGCCATGCCGATCGCCGTCCCGAGGACGCCGGTTTCGGATAGCGGCGTATCGAGAACCCGATCCGCACCGAACTCCTCTCGAAGCCCTTGGGTGACACGGAACACACCGCCGAGTCGACCCACGTCCTCGCCCAAGATCAGAACGTCCTCATCGTCCTTCATCACGCAGCGGAGCCCACTGTTGATCGCTTGAACCAGGTTCATCTGCGTCACGACCGGTCCTCCGCGTCCAGAGCACGCGGCCCTTCCATGCACTGCGCTTGCTGCTCGCGAAGATGCCAGGGCTGCTCGGCGTACACGTCGCTGAAGATGTGACCAATCGCGGGAGCCGTTCTTTCTTCAGCAAGCCGGACGCAGTCCTTGATCTCCCCGTCGCAGACCTCTCTCCAAACCCCTTCCAGCTCCTCGTTCCATGCTTGCCGCAGCTCGAGGTGCCGCCGCAGCCGAAGAACCGGGTCCGCCTTCCGCCAGGCGTCGACTTCTTCGTCGCTGCGATAGATCCGCGGGTCGTCCGAGGTCGAATGGCCGCCTAGGCGATAGGTCATCAACTCGACGAAACTCGGCCCCCCACCATCGGTCGCACGCTGCACGGCCTGACGAACCGCCCAGAGCACAGCCAATGCGTCGTTGCCGTCGACTCGCGCAGCGGGCACCCGATAAGCCGCAGCCTTTTCCGCCATGGTGCGCGTCGCGGTCTGATCCTCCGATCGCAAGCTGATCGCGTAACCGTTGTTGCGGCAGAGGAACAAGACCGGCGCTTGATAGACAGCCGCGAAATTCATCCCAGCATGGAAGTCATTGGCGCTGGTGGCTCCGTCCCCGAAGAACACGCCGACGCACTCGTCGATACCACGGTGCTTGGCTGCCATCGCGACGCCGACCGCGTGAGGGATTTGCGTGCCAATCGGCGCGCTCACGGACAGGTAGCGATGCTCCCGACTGAAGGTGTGATCGGGCATCTGCCGGCCGTGCAGGGGATCGCCCGCATTCCCGTACATGTGGTCTACGTACCGCTGCAGCGGGTAGCCGCGCCAAAGCAAGGCGCCCACCTCCCGGTAACAGGGAACGATCCAATCCCGATCGCGAAGTGCCGCCGCCGCGCCGATGATCGCCGCCTCTTCACCGAGCGAACCAACGTGAAACGCGATGCGGCCCTGGCGCTGAATCTTTTCGAGTCGGTCGTCGATGACGCGAGTTCGCACCATGGCTTTGTAGAGCGTGACGACACGGTCGATCGGAAGGCCCGGGTCGAATTCTGGGTCGAGGCTTCCGTCGTCTCGAATGGCCTGCATATCCTCCCTCAGG
>JBAVOF010000264.1:0-11407 GCA_049691835.1 Polyangiales bacterium | reverse complement strand
CTCCGGGAGCGCATCGAACGCGCGCTTCCAGTCGGAAAACCGGCCGCCCGCATGGACCGCATCGAGCACCGCCAAGCCCTCCGCACGGCCGCCCTGCGCGAGCACATACTCCACCCAGGCCCAGCGTGCGCTGGTGGCCCGCACGTCGACACGGCCTCGGACCCCACGACGGAGCCGCCGAAGTCGCGATTCAACCAGGGGCATGCCTGCGAAGGCGACGCCATCGAGCGGCGTGTTCCGTTTGGCAACGAAGGGGGCCACGCCAAGCGATAAGGGGACCAGTGATGACAGCTCCTTGCTGAACTCGATCAGCTCGTCGATGTCGTCGTCGGTTTCTCCAGGTATGCCGACCATGACGTAGAGCTTCAATCGCTTCATGCGATGACGTCGCGCCAAGATCGCGGCCTGCCGAAGCTGCTCCTCGCTCGTTCGGCGCTGGATCAGGTCGCGCATTCGTTGGCTGGCGCCGTCGCTTGCCGTCGTCAGGATACGGTGCCCGCCTCTTCGGAGAGCTGCGACCAGCTGATCGTTCAAACGATCCGCTCGAAGCGAGGAAAGGCCGACCTCGCGTCCCGAATCGACCAATGCATTGACCACCTCGGTGATCTGCGGGTGGTCGGTCGTGGCGGCGCCCACCAAGCCCACGCGCCTGGCATGGTCGGGAACCAGCGAGAGAATACGCTCCTTGTCCACGATCCGCATGCCATCGTTCGTGGAACGACGCATGACGCAGTACGTGCAGCCGCGATGACAGCCGCGCTCGGGTTCGATGAGGAACATGTTGCGCAGCTCGGTGTGGGGCGTGATGATCTGGGAGAATGCGGGCAGCGTGGCGCCGTCTGCCTTGTCGATCGGGGGTAGCACGTCGCCATGCGCGCTCGGCACGAAGACGTGGGATTGTCGCGACAGCGTTCGCATGGCGCCGGCCTTTGAATCGGAGCCGAATATCACACCGAGGACCGTGTGCACCGATTGGTCGGCCTCACCCATGATCACTGCATCCACGAACGGGGCGAGCGGTAGCGGGTTGCTGAAGGTCAACGGCCCGCCAGCCAGGATGAAAGGGTGCTCCTCGGTCCGGTCCTCCGCCAAAGGAGGCACACCGGAAAGCTCCAGGGTTTGAATCAGGCCCGCGAGCTCCGCTTCGTACGCAACCGAGAAAGCAATCACCGGGTAGTCGGAGATCGGGCGCAGCTTCTCATACGTGACCAGTGGTGTGCGCGACTGCTGCCATTCTTCGATGTCGTCTGGCAGAAACGCGCGGTGGGCGGCTCGCCCTTCGGTTCCGTTGATCGTTCGGTAGATCGTCTGATAGCCGAGGGAAGACATAGCAACGCGATAGGGACTCGGATAAACGAGCGCCACCGCTTCAGGGGCATCTTTGTCGATGACACTGGTCTCATCGCGCAGCCGCGCGACGATGTTGCCCTTGAGGTCGGCCATTGCGCTAGCCTACGAGGGGCAGGGGGGTTAGTCGACGCTGCTGCCGATGCGAGACCAACGTATGCGCTCCAAAAGCGAGGCGCGGCTGTTTTTCCACGACATGTAGATGAATAGAGTCTTGCCCTTGACGCGCGAGCTTGGAACTGCGCCGATCAACGGGTTGCGGCTATCGTTGGAGCTATCGCGGTGGTCGCCGAGCACGTACACATGCCCTTCGGGCACCTTGAGCGGCAAGCGGTCGAGCGGGAAATCGTGCTTGGAGTGGCTGATCCGATGCGGGTTTCCATCCAAGGTCTCTTCGTAGACCCTGCATGTGGGGTCGACACTTCGCTGTTGCTCGTCGGAGCAGGGGCCTGCGTCGATCGTGTCCAGCACCTGACCGTTTCGGAAGATCTTGCCGTCCCGGATCAGGATTTCATCTCCACCCACGCCGATCACTCGCTTGACGATGTCTTCATTGTCGGCGGGGCTGTGCAGAATGACGACGTCCCCGGGTTCGGGGTTGCCCCAATTCCACAAGGCTTCGTTGGTGAACGGGAGAAAGAGGCCAAATGGGTATTTCGCTACCACGACCCGGTCGCCATCAAGCAGGGTGGGCTCCATCGAGGGGCCGTCGATGGCGAAAGCTTCGAACAGAGTCACTCGGATGAACAACGCGAGCAATAAGGCGCCGCCGATCGTGACCAGATTCGACTTCCAGCCGTCCCCCTTCTTCGCCTTGGGCGCCCCCTTTGACGCTGATTTGTCTTGTTGTTTGCTCATTCGTCCGGGGCTACCGAAAAACGGCGCGGGCGAGCACTTCGCTGGCGCGGACGCTAGTCTGCGGTTAGGCATGCGTCAAGCGAGCCCATGGCCATTCTTTGCATCGACACTTCTACCGACCACGGAACCGTGGCCGTCGCTCGCGGGGACGTCTTGTCGGCGTCGGTATGCTGGCATTCGGCCGGTCGGCATGGCGAGAATCTGTTTGGTCACATCGAAGCCGCACTCTTCGAGGCTGGGCTCTCCCGCGAAGAGCTCTCGTTGATCGGCGTCAGCGTGGGGCCTGGCAAGTTCACCAGCCTGCGGGTGGGACTGAGCACAGCTAAAGGTCTCGCCTTGGGTTTGGCTCTCCCCATCGTCGGAGTCACCTCATTGCGCGTGTTAGCTAGGGCGATCGCAGCAGAGCCCGGCACCGTACGGGTCCCCATGATGAACGCGTATCGCGGTGATGTCTTCGCTGCGGCATACCTGATCGCGAACGACGCTCTGGTCGAGTTGGCGCCTCCGCTCTTTGGTACACCGGAGCGCGTCTGCGAGCAACTGCAAGACGCCATCGGGGTGCGCCCTGTCGTGGTTGGCGGCGACGGTGCTCGGACGCACGCATCCGTCATTGGAGCGTCGCTTGGGGCGGGGAACGAGGAAGCTGGGATGAGCGACGAGCTTTCGACGTCCGAGGCCATCGTGGCAGAGGTGCAGTACATAATGCACACGGTCGGTCCGGCGGACTTAGATACCTTGGAACCGCTGTACTTGCGTCCTAGTGATGCGACGCTACCCAAGCGTCCTCCGTCGATCGAGAGCCCGAGCTAGCCCGCGTGCGCCGCGATCGCGTCGCGGTACGTGCGTTCGTAGAGGCGAGTCGTGCGCTCCCAAGAATGGTCGAGGCGCATCACCCTGCTCTGCACCTCGCGAAATGCTTTATCATTAGCGAAGGCGGCTGCCGCTCGTTGCAGCGCCGAAAGCAGGGACCTCGTCGTCGGCTCGTCGTAGAGAATTCCGGAGCCCGTCTTCAGGGAAGCCTCGCAATCCACGACTTCATCAGCGAGGCCGCCGTCGCGGTGAACGATGGGCAGGGCACCATAGCGTTGAGCACGCATTTGAATGTTGTCGGATGGCGCCTCACGCCCAGGCGCCACGACGAAGTCGCTTGCCGCGATCAAAACGTGTCGAAATGCCTCCTCGTTTCCGGTTTTGATTTGAATCCGGTCGGGCCACTGGTCCCAGAGCTCCTCGTAGATCGCAACGAGCTCTCCACCGCCTTCGAGCTGGACGACGAGTTGCACGTCGTTACGCAGAAAGTCGGGCCCGATCTTAGCCAGCAAGGCCATCCCGTCGTCCGATACGCTGCCGATCGCCCCAAACAACGGCACGTCGCTCCGCACGGGTAGGGTGAGCTCATGCTGCAGCTCGGCCTTGCACTTGTCCTTGCCGTCCAGGTCGAACGGGTCGAACCGGGCAACGAGGTGCCCATCCGTTGCGGGGTTCCAGAGCGCGGGGTCGATCCCATGGCGCACGCCGGACAACTTCGGCCCGATCTCACGGAACACCTGGCTCAACCCATGCTCGTTGTCAGGACGCTGCAGGCGGTGTGCGTAGTTTGGGGAGAGCGTCGTGACACGATCGGCCGTCAGTAGACCGGCTTTCAGGACGTTGATGCCATCCGCGTCGCGGGCTTCGTCACCGAGCCCGAGCCATTGGACGTCGCTCGCATCGAAACGCCCCTCCTGCGAGGCGTCGTAGATTGTCAGCACCATTGGCAAGTCGGGCAACGCAGACCGCAAGCGCGCGACGGCCGCGCCCGCTGCCCAACCGTGGGCGTGCACGATGTCGTAGTCGTTCACACTCTGCCGGACGAGCTCAGTAACCGCAGCGGCAAATACGCCGACCCGCGATGCGTCGAGTTGCTCACGTTCGCCGGTCAGGGAGCTGGCGGATGCGAGAACCTCCTCGTTGCCGATGAAGGTCAGACCTACGCCATCGGGGTTGCGGCCCGTGTAGAGCTCGCACGACCAGCCTCTGCCGCCCAAGTCGAACTCCAACTTGGTCAGGCGGCGGGCGAGTGCGAGCTTCGCGACGTCGACTTGACGGAAGAGTGGGGCGACCACGTCGACCGCATGGTCCGCACGACGCATGACTTTGGCCAGAGTCGCTACGTCGTGAGCGTCCTGAGCCGAGGTGAATGCTTGAGGAGCAATGAAGAGGATTCGCAAGGTTCCGGACCATAGCGAGTGTTGGCCTTGGCGGCCACGTGGAATGCTTGGGTTGCGCCGCGACCGGGCTGGTCCAGGCTTGTGAGTAATGGCGGGGCGGGACAAAATCGCGGTTACCGGGGCCTCCGGCCTCGTGGGTCGAGCGCTCGTGCCCGCCCTGCAACGCAGCGGGTTCGACGTTCTGCGGCTGGTGAGGCGTGCACCGGTGGCACAGGACGAAGTCCGCTGGGATCCCGCGGCCGGGACGATAGATACCAGCGGCCTTCGAGGGGTTGCGGGCGTCGTTCACCTGGCGGGCGACAACGTCGCGACCGGCCGGTGGACCGAAGCGAAGAAGGAGCGGATTCGCAATAGCCGGGTTCGGGGAACCACGCTTCTTGCGGGGGCTCTCGCGGAGCTGGAGCCGAGGCCGAGGGTGCTCGTTTCGGCATCGGCCATCGGGTATTACGGACCACGTGGGGACGAGGCAGTCGACGAGTCCTCTACTCAAGGCTCTGGATTCCTCGCCTCCGTGTGCGGCGAGTGGGAAGCTGCAGCCGGCGATGCCCGCGACGCTGGAATTCGCGTCGTACACCCGAGGATCGGCGTCGTTCTAGCGTCCGACGGAGGAGCGCTGGCCAAGATGAAGTTGCCGTTCCTGCTCGGTCTTGGCGGCCGCATCGGCGACGGAAGCCAATACATGAGCTGGATCACTCTCGATGACTTGGTGTCTGCCCTCGTCTTCGCATTGCGGCGCGATACGCTGGTCGGACCCGTCAATTTCGTCTCGCCCACGCCTATCATCAACGCGGACTTCACCGCGACGCTGGCCCGTGTGCTGAAGCGCCCTGCCATCTTTGCGGTCCCGAGCTTTCTGCTTCGACTCGGGGCGGGGGCTGAAATGGCCGATGAGATGCTTATCGGCGGATCGCGCGTCATCCCCGCGGTCTTGCATGCCCACGGTTTTCGTTGGGAACACACGACCCTGGAGCCTGCTCTCCGTTCGCTTCTGTAACGCTGCGCCTTGTTTGACCGGCGTTTGGGCTTCGACGGACACTTCGGGCGTGCCGAGGGGGACAGCGTCTTGGAGTGCGTGGGGATCCGCTCTGGCGCTGTTCCTTGCCGGCTTGTTTCCGCTCTTCAACGCAGATGCGTATGGTCATTTGGCGCAGGGTCGGCAGATCGTCGCGCTTGGTCGCGTGCCGGAGCTCGATTTCTTCTCGTTCTGGCGCGCGACACCACAGCCCTGGCGCAATTACGAGTGGGCCTACGACCTGGCGGGCTGGTGGCTTTACAGCCATCTCGGCGCCAGCGCATTGGTTCTCCTGAAGTGTCTCGCGTTGTGCGCTCTGGGGTACTTGCTTGTCCAGCTAGCCGCGCGTTTGTCACACGGTGCCGAGCTAGCTGCGCCGCTGACGCTCACGGCGCTGTTGCTCTCGATTCCCGTCGCGCGGTTTCGTTTCACGACGCGCCCGCAGATCATCGGACTGCTCTTTCCGGCGATTCTCCTTCTCGGCATCCAAGCGCTCTACGCGGAGCGAACATCGCGCAGATACAAGAGCGGCGTACTGCTCGCCCTCGGTGCGCTGCAGGTCGTATGGGTGAACTCTCACGGATCCCATCTCTTTGGCCTGGTCATCACCGCGATCTTCGCCGTCTTCTCGATTCGCACTGCTGGGTTTCGTTGGATGGTTGGGTTGCTGATTCTTCAGGTGCTCGCGACCGGATGCACACCGTTTGGCTTCGCGATCGCCACGGACGCGGTCTCTCACCTGCTCCGTCCCGAGTATCGCGAGCTGGTAGTCGAATGGGCGGCGTGGTCGCCCAAGGACCCGCTCCGGCTCCTCGTCGCACCCGTGGTAACAGCGCTTTTCGTGCTTGCCGCCATGCGACCTGTGACTCGTAGCTCTCGATTTGGGCTTGCCTACGGTGTCTTCTGCGTCTTGCTCAGCCTCATGGCCTTCCGCTCGATGCGCTTCGTCGCCCACCAACTCTTGTTCTGTGCACCGTTCATCGCCGCGGGGCTTGCGCAACTTCCGGGGTTCGGCGCGATGGGCCGCAGGGTTGTAAGGCTGGTTGCCGTTGCCGCAATTGTGAGTGTGCTCTGGACCATGCAAATGGTGCCTGCGCTGGGATTCGGCTTCGGAGAGTCGCGGCGCGAGTATCCTTGGGCTTCCGGTGAGCTCATCGAGCGCTCCGTGGAGCAACCTAGAATCCTCGCGAGCATTGCAGACAGCTGGTTCCTGATGTTCGCGGTGCCCAGCGGCAAGTTGCTCATCGATGGTCGCGTGCCTTTTTATGGTCCAGAGATGATCCACAGTGTTGCTCAAAGCTTCACGGATTCACGGCTCCTCGCTGCAGAGCTGAACGAGTACCGTGTGAACACCGTTGTGGTCGACAACACGCGCTCCGATCACATCGCGGCGACGGAGCACCTGAGCAAGGACCCGGATTGGGCTCTTGCCTTCGTCGAGGACGGGCATTCACTGTTCGTGCTTCGTGCGGCGTCCCCCCAGCTAGAGCCGCTCGAGATCCTGGCGGCTGGGTACCGGCCGGGCCGGCTCCTCGATCGCAACCTGGACGCGGCCGCGGTGAGCGCAGAGGTGGGACGAATCGGCTCACAGCTCAATACCGCTTCGATTCACGCGTGGCATGAGGGGCTCGTGCTCTTGAGGCCGCTCGCGCGCGATGCGGATCGCGCAGGGATCCGCATGTCCCGTGGAATCGAGGAGCAAACCCTGGCGCGGCAGGCCTACGCCCGACTATCCGAGCCTGCTCAGAGCTATCCTGGGTTCAGCACAATCGAGCTCTATCGCGCGATGGCCGCTCTATCGGCCTGTGACATCGCGGCCGCCAGGAACGCGCTTGGACGTGCGATGTACGGTGGCCAGACCCGCGAGAGCTCGCTCGTAGGCCTCGAGCTTGCGCTTCGGGCGGGCGGTGCCGCCGAGCGAACGGCCGCCGTTGCACATCTCAATCGACTCGCCTCGCAGGTCGAGACCCGTGACGACCCCTGGGTAGCCGCCATTGTCCGCGACATCGACGCTCGCTGTGCCGCCCCCTAGGCGTTCGCGTCCCGAGCGAGCTCGATGAGTGTGATCTCCGCGGGAGCCGCGATGCGCATCGGCGGCCCCCAGTATCCGGTTCCTGAGCTGACGTAGATCTGCGAGTCGCCTCGCTGATGAAGACCCGACACGAACGGTTGTGCGAGCCGGGTGAGAAGACCGAAGGGGAAGATTTGGCCGCCGTGTGTATGTCCGGAGATCTGAAGGTCGATGCCATGGGCCCGAGCCTCGTCGAACTGTATTGGCTGGTGGGCAAGAAGGACGACCGGTTTGCTCGTGTCTCGCCCCTTCATCGCGCGCCCCACGTCAGCCCCATGCCCGTTGCCGAACTGGTGCGCCGTCCAGTCGTCTACACCGGCGACATGGAACGTCTCTCCGTTCTTTTGGAGCTCGACGTGTTCGTTGCGCAGCACTCGGATGCCCAGAGTCCCGAGGAACGTCAGCCAGGAATCGGCGCCGGAGCAGTACTCGTGGTTGCCGGTGACGAAGTACGTGCCGAGCTTCGAGCAAATCTCGCCAAGTGGCGCCACCGCCGCACCTAGATCCTCGACCGAGCCGTCGATGAGATCGCCCGTGATCGCCACCAGGTCCGGCTCCAGCGCGTTGACTTTGCGCACCACGTCCTCGACGAATTCACGTCCGATCGTCAAACCCACGTGCATGTCGCTCAACTGCACCAGTCGCAGGCCGCTCAGTGACTCCGGCAGCTTCTTAAGGAATACGGACACGGGCTTCACGGCGACCGGTCGGATCGCCGACCAGACGCCCCAACCTGACAAGGCAAGCCCAAACACGCCCGCGCCGCCGGCGAGCAGCTGCGCGAGAAACTCGCGGCGTCCACCGTTGACCGAAGCGAAGCTGGCGTACTTCACCCAGCTGAGGCGGGCGATTTCGCCGCCCCAGAGCAGGACCAGCAGCAGGAACATCGAGCCCATCCAGACGTAGCCGACCCAGGAAATCGGGATCGCGAGCGTCCGAGGCAACGTGCGCCAGGCGATCATCGATGCGGGGATGGACAGCGCCAGCACGATCAGCGTCACCGTTGCGATGGGACGCCACGGCGACGGCCACATCGGGTCGCGAATCAGGCGGGCCCATAGATAGTAGTGCGTGCCGATCGTGAGGCCGAAGATGATGCCGAAGAATATGAAGATGCGACCAAGCGACATGGGACGCTGATGAGCTGATGACTAGCGCATAAGGATATGGACCGAAGGCGTCAAGTCGCCGCTTGGCCTGGCGTGGAGGGATCCGGGGAGTCGTAGCGCTTCTTGTCCTCATCGAGTTGATCGAGGAGGCGTTGCCGGACCTCCGGGTGGGTCAGCGAGACGATACGAGCAGCGAGGAACGCAGCATTCTGCGCGCCATCGATGCCAACCGTGGCCACGGGCACCCCGGGAGGCATCTGCACCGTGGCGAGCAGCGCATCGAGGCCCTGAAGCGCGCCAGCCGCGATCGGGACGCCGATCACCGGACGGGTCGTGTGCGCGGCCACGACGCCGGCGAGATGGGCGGCCATTCCCGCGCAAGCGATGAAGACCTCGACCCCCGCCTTCTCCGCGGCGGCGATGTACTGGGCGGTCTCGCGCGGCGTACGGTGCGCCGAAAGAACACGCACGTCGCTCGGAATGTTCAGGCTGTCGAGGACATCGCGGCCTTTGAGTACGACCGGAAGGTCGCTCGGGCTCCCGGTCAAGATCGCCACGACGGGGGTATGCTTCTTGCTGAGTTGTTTGCTCGTCACGCTGCCTCCGGGGAGCACCGCTTCTAGCGCAAAGCAACTCTGGCGTCACGCATCCGCCGTGGCGCAGCGGGCGCAGGTCTTCACATCATCGATCTGGACGTGCCCTTCCTGGTGCTGGAGGTCGCTTAGCCCTCTTCGTCGTTCGATTTCTCTTGTTGGGCCTGTCGCTCCTTGATCTCGGCCTCGATGGCCTCGCGCCGGGCCTCGAGCTCAACGATGCGGGTCTTCGAGGCTTCCGGGTCCGCGTCACCGTTGTCATTCTTCTTCAGCTTCTCGACCTCGTCGATCGTGTCTTTGAGCTCCTGCGCGAGCTTGGCGTCGGATTCCGCGAGCTCGGCCTTGTCGAACATGTGCTCCTCCGGGCGCGATTCGTCGCTGGCCCGAGGCTTGGTCGCGGCGGAGCGGCTCCGCTTGGGGATGAAGACCCGGTCAGCTGCGAGTTGACGTTGATTCATGAAGGTTGGCGATACGATCTCGATTCCTTCTTCGTGCAGCGCGTCCAGCATGGAGGCCCGGAGCTTTGATTCCGCGCTGATCAAAAATTTTACCTCGTTTAGAAAACCCGCTGCCTGATAGGTGATCGAGAAATCCCCGAGCTCCAATACGAATACGAACGGCTCGGTCAGACCAGCCTCCTCTGCCGCAGCGATCAAACATCGCTCGATTGTGGCCCGGGGCACGTCGTAACCCAGGGACACTGTTGCGGATACGAACGTGCCCGAGGCGCGGACCACGGTGACCGGGGTCGTAATCAAATAGAGATTGGGCAGGGTAGTGAGGTTCCGCTGCTCCGTTTGCATCTCTGTGCGCAGCAGGCCTAACTCCGAGACGCGTCCCCGGTGACCTTCCACGATGATGAAGTCGCCCGGCCGGTAGTTGCGAATCGACCGCAACATGATCCCCGCCATTGCATTGCCGAGCAGCGTCGTGGACGAGAGAGCGATCGCGGCGGTGACGAGGAGCCCGAGCAGGCTCAGCAATTGACCCCGAGGCGCGTCGCCGATCGGCAGCTGCAGGATCGTCACGACGACGAAGACCCCCGCTAACGCCGCGATGAGAAGCGGTCGCGAGATGCGACTTCCCGAAGTCGGCGCGTCGCGTTTGATCAAGAGCCGATAGGCCAGCACGATGACAGCACCGCCGATCAGCATGGTGATCAGGGCGGGCAGCCAATCGTGCAGAACGCCGGGGACCGATTCGAGATATCTCATGGCTGGGCACGAGGGTCTCAGAAACTAGGGGGTTTCGTAAACACCGGAAGCCGGATGGTGCCCCAACTTCCCGATTGAACGGGCCGCGGGGAGTGATAGCATGGACCCGATGCAGCCTTGGCTTCACGGAACCGTGTTGATCTTCGTGTTCAGCATCGTAGCGTGCGGAGGCCAAGGGGAGGTTCGCAAGACCGGGGGCACCTACGCGGGGCGGGGACCCAATTGCGAGTATCGGGTCATTCGCAATCGGATTGTCGAGCCGTACGAAGAGATCGGCGTCATCGACATCGATGCGTTTTCGGCGCAGCAGCTCCCGGACAATGAAGACCGCTTCCGCAAGGTCGCGGGGCCTAAGGTCTGTGCCATGGGCGGCGATGCGATCATTCCGGCAATCAACATGAATGGCCGATGGGTTCACGGTAGCATCATCCGCTTCAATCCATCCGAATGCGAACGCTGCGGAGCGCAGGTGCGTAGCCCTCCGTCAATCGTCGACCGGCCGTCAGTCCTCGAGCGCCCGTCAGTCGACCACATCCCCGTACTCGGCGCGGTCGTGGGAGAGGGAGGTTAGGGACCCATGCTGATGGCCGGTTTGTTGTCGCTCCTTACCGCGATGGGTGCTTCTCCGACGCCTGAAAAACTCGCGAATTACCAGCTCAAGTACCGAGAGCGGATGCATCACGTGCACATCGATTTCTCGGGCACTCGAGAAAAGCCGGAGTCGGGGCGGCGGGAAAAGACCACCACGATCGGCATCGGATACGAATACCACATCGACCGCCAGTTCAATGGAGTCTCGTTCGAAGTGCTCGGTCAGAAGCTCGGCAAAATGTTGGGCCAAGGGCCGCAGGACTGGTGGGTCGGCGGTGGAATCGGCTGGTGGCCAATCCGACATGTCAAAGTATTCATGCAGGCGGGGGCGCTTTTCGACGACCTCGGGACCGCCACAACTGGTCGAGTGGGTGTGGGCTACAACCTCAACTTCTTCATGCT
>JBAVOF010000263.1:0-6537 GCA_049691835.1 Polyangiales bacterium | reverse complement strand
CGTATGGGTATCTTCGGGCGGAAAATGGCGTGCACCGCCTCATTCGGATCAGCCCTTTCGACGCGAACAAGCGTCGGCATACCTCGTTCGCGGGAGTGAGCGTCGTACCGGACCTCGGTGACGAGCCCACGGAGGGCGAGATCGAGATCCGAGACGAGGATCTCGAGGTGAGCACCATGCGCTCCGGTGGCGCAGGCGGCCAGCACGTCAACCGGACGGAGTCGGCGATCCGGATCAAACACATCCCCACTGGTTTCACGGTTCGGTGCGAGGCGGAGCGCTCGCAGCACCAGAACCGGGAGACGGCCATGAAGATGCTGCGCGGCCTGCTCTTCGAAAAGGCTCGACGTGAGCGAGAGGCGGCCTTCGAGGAAGCGTTCCTGAGCAACCGGGCCGACATCGCGTTCGGCTCGCAGGTGCGGACCTACACACTTCAGCCCTACACGATGGTCAAGGACGAGCGGACCGACCACAAGGTCAACAACGCCGACGCCGTGCTCGACGGCGATCTCGACGAGTTCATCGAGACATACCTCCTCATGAATGCCGACAAGAAACAGAAGAAAAAGGCGGGCAAAGCCCAGGGGGACTAGCGAGTGGCCACCGAAGACGAGCTGCGGCAAACGCGGCTGAGCAAAGCTGAGCGCCTGAGCGAGTTGGGCGTGTTGCCCTATCCCAACACTTGGCGCGCCGATCCAGACGTTGAGGACCGGCGCCGCCGATTGCTCTTGCTCGCCTCCGACGAAGAAGCCTGTGGCGCTCTGCCGCACGAAGACGAGCTCAGCGACGATGCGGCCCATGTCCCGCTCTTCGGCCGCGTCGTCGCCAAGCGGGGCCCCTTCCTCGTGATCCGAACCCCGCACGGCGACGCCCAAGCGCTGGTCCGCCCGGAGCGCCTCAGCGACCGGGATGCGGCGGTGCTCAAGCTCCTCGACCTAGCCGACCACGTGCTCGTCGAAGGCCCGGCCATCCGCACCAAGACCGGGGCGCTCGCGGTTAGCGCCCGCAGATACGAGCACCTCGGCAAAGCGCTCCTGCCGCCCCCCGCGAAGTGGCACGGCCTCAAAGACGTAGAGAAGCGGTACCGCGAGCGGTACGTCGACCTTTTCGCCAATCCGGCGGTCGCCGAGGTCTTTCGCGCCCGTACTCTGATCATTCAGTCGCTGCGCCGGTTCCTCGACGCGCTCGACTTCCTCGAGGTCGAAACGCCATTGCTCCATGCCGTCAGGGGTGGCGCCACGGCCAAGCCGTTCGAGACCCACCACAACGCGCTCGACTTGGCCTTGATCCTGCGCATCGCGCCCGAGCTCCACCTCAAGCGGCTGCTGGTCGGCGGTTTTGACCGCGTGTACGAGCTCGGCCGAACGTTCCGCAATGAAGGTGTCAGCACCAAGCACAATCCGGAGTTCACCATTCTCGAGTTCTACATGGCGTACGCCACCTACGAGGACTTGATGGACCTCGTGGTCAAGATGCTCCGCACCGTGGATGCGGATCTGCGAGCGCGCTTCGCCGGCCTCACCAGTAATCGGACGTTCGACCTCTCGTCCGAGTGGAAGCGGGTGCGCATGCGCGACGCCATCGCAGAGCGCCTCGAGCGGGCGGGCCAAGGGCAGGTCCCCGGAACGCCCTGGACCGAGGCCCTCTCGCCCGATGCAATCGATGATGAAGACGCCTTTGCGAGCGCATGCGAAGCGATGCGTGCGAAGCTCGATCTTGCCGCACAGAAACAGCTCTCGCGGTGCGAGACGCACGGAGAGCGTATCTTCGCCGTGTTCGAGCTCCTGGTCGAGCCGGACCTGACTCTCATGTATCGTACGTCAAACGGGGAGGGGTCCGTCCCGGTCTTCATTACCGAGTTCCCGTGGGAGGTATCCCCGCTCGCGCGGCGGAACGACCACGACCCAGCCTACGTCGATCGATTCGAGCTCTTCATCGATGGCCGCGAGCTGAGCAACGCGTTCAGCGAGCTCAACGATCCGGACGACCAGGCGGAACGCTTCGAATCGCAACTGCGCAATCGCGAACGGGGAGACGAGGAGGCGATGGACTTCGACGCGGACTACATTCGTGCGCTCTCGCACGGTATGCCGCCCGCCGCCGGTTTCGGGCTGGGTGTGGATCGGCTCGTGATGCTTCTGTGCAACCAGCCGTCGATTCGCGACGTGTTGCTGTTTCCGCTACTTCGTCCGGAGGCCGAGTGAGCGAAGCCCGGCCGCTTGGCGTCTGGACGGCGGTCCTGTGCGGTTTCGGGATTCTGCACGTCGCGGCGGTGCTCGCGTTCGGCGCAACGAGCACCGTCTGGTTCCAAGCGATACTCGGCGATCAGGTTCTCTGGCTTCGCTTGGTGATCGCTTGGACGACCGCGCAGCTCAGCCTGGCTCTGCTCGGCGCGGCCGTGCTTCAGCGGGCCGCTCACCTGCCTCGTGGTGCGCGTGGACGGGCACGCACGCTGGCCTTGGCGGTCACAGCCTGCGCGCATGCGGCGATCACCAGCACTTCCGTAGGCATCCTTTTGTGGGCCGCGCGCGTCTCGGTCGGGCACGTCCTCGGTGGAACGGTCGCTAGCCTGCTATTCGGCCTCACCCACCTCGCCTACTCGGAGCTGGACCTGGCTTGGGTGCCAACCCTCTACCACACGGCGACTAGCCTCTTCGGTGCGACCGCCGCCCTTCTGGTAGTGCTCAGCATCTCGTCCTGGTTCCTCGTGCCAGCCACGCGCCGGGAACGATTCTGGTGGGTCTTCGACGCAGCGCTGCTGCTGGCCTTCCTGGCGGTCACGGCCGTGTTCCCCTTGTCGCCAACCGATGGAGACCCGACAAGCCTAGCTCGCGCGGTCGTTCGAGTTAGCGTCTCGACGACTTTCGTGGTCCGACTCGCCATGCGCCTGGTCGCTCCCTTTCTGTCTGCGTTCGAACGGATCGGCTTCCGCTCCATGGTTGCCGCGCGTCACCTTCGCGCCAAGAAAACCGGGTTCCTCGCCGCGAGCAGCACCTTGTCCATCCTCGCCGTCGCGGTCTCGTCGTGCATGTTGATCTCCGTGCTCAGCGTCATGGGAGGCTTTCGCGACGACCTCAAGAAGAAGATTCTCGGAAATCACGCACACATCGTGGTCGACCGCGCGTTCTACGAGCTCGACGACTGGCAGTCACTGCTGCAGCAGACACGGGAGTCCGAGGGCGTCATCGGCGCGACCCCATTCCTTCAGGTCGAGGTCATGGTCTCGAGCCTGTCCAATCGCGCCGGCGCAGTCCTGCGGGGCATCGATCCCGAAACCGTCTCGGACGTGACCGACCTCGCTCGCAACCTGACCCACGGAAAGCTCGAGTACCTGAAGCACCCCGAGCGGATCCTCGATTCAGCGGCGAGCACCAGCAAGGTCGGCCCACTGGACGCGATGATCGACGAGGCGGAGCGCACCGCGGCCAGGGGCATCCCCGAGGACGCACCCGCGGACGCGATGCCGGGCCTCATCGTCGGACAAGAGCTTGCCAGGGCGCTGCGACTCGTCGTCGGCGATCGCGTTACCGTCGTCTCCCCGCGGGGGGACCTGGGCCCTACCGGGCCGATCCCGAAGACCCACCCCTTTCGAATCGCCGGGATTTTCTACAGCGGGATGTACGAGTACGACATGAAGTACGCCTACATCGACCTCGCTGTCGCACAGCGCTTTCTCCGTGCCGAGGGTCAGATCAGCGGCATCGAGATCAAGGTCAAGGACGTCGAGAAGGCCCCGGCGCTGGCCGCCGAGCTGGCCTCGACGATCGGCAGGAAGGAGCTTCGCGTTCGCGATTGGAAAATGATGAACCAGCAACTGTTCGGAGCCCTAGCCTTGGAGAAGCTCGCGATGTTCATCACCCTCGGTATCGCGGTCCTCATCGCGGGCTTTTCGGTTTTCGGCACCCTCACCCTCCTCGTTCAGGAGAAGCGGCGGGAGGTGGGCATCCTGAAAGCGATGGGCGCCTCGGCGCGCGGGGTCATTCGGATCTTCGTGATCGAGGGATTGTTGATTGGAGCGGCGGGCGGACTCATGGGACTAGGCCTTGGGTTTGTTCTCACATTTGCTGCCGAACACTTTGGAATCCGAATGAATCCCGAGGTCTATTACATCGACAAGCTTCCGGTACATCTCGATCCGACGGAGTTCGCCGTAGTTGGGGGCGCAACCGTCGTGGTATGCCTGGCGGCAACGCTCTTTCCCGCGTATCAAGCCAGTCGAGTTCGGCCCGTGGACGCCCTCCGCTACGACTGACTCCGCCCACTTCCGATGCCCGACTCCCTCGTCAGCGTGAAAAACGTGACCAAAACCTTCGAGCACGAAGGTCGGTCGCTCCAGGTGCTCAAGGGCATCGATCTCGAGATCGGCACCGGTGAGATGGTCACGATCGTGGGTCCATCTGGCGCCGGAAAGAGCACCTTGTTGCATCTGATCGGCACGCTCGATGTCCCGACCGAAGGTCGAATTCTTTACGAGGGGCAGGACGTCACCCGAATGGGAAGCTCAGAGCTTGCCGAGTTTCGAAATCGAAGCATTGGTTTTGTATTCCAGTTTCATCATCTCTTGCCGGAGTTCACCGCGCTGGAGAACGTAATGATGCCGGGCCTGATTCAGGGTGGACGTCGCTTTGAGAATCGCGCCCGGCAGTTGCTCGATGAAGTCGGCCTCTCCGAACGGCTCACCCATCGGCCAGGCGAGCTATCGGGCGGCGAACAGCAACGCGTGGCCTTGGCTCGTGCGCTTCTGATGGAGCCCAAGCTCGTGCTCGCCGATGAGCCGACGGGCAACCTCGACAGCCAGACCAGCGCCGCGGTGCACTCGCTCTTCTTCGATTTGAACCGACGCCACGGAATCACGTTCCTGATCGTCACCCACAGCAGGGACTTCGCCGCGATGATGCCGCGGCAGGTATCGATGAAAGACGGTCGCGTCGATATGGACGAGCGCCGCGTCCAACCCCTTGAAAATCAAGGAAAAACAGCTTGACCCCTATATAGGCCACGGCTATAGCCGCCCGGATCAACACACCTCACAATGCGCTTTTCCGCCCCTGCCATAGCCCTGACGCTTGCAGGGCTCGCTTCCGTGGCGGGCGCTCAAAGTGGGGACAACATTCCCGAGCCGCCCCCTCCGGTGACGCGGCCGGTGCGGACGTCGCCCGCGCCCCAGAGGGCGCCAGAACCGATCACGCGGGAAGGCGATCCGGACGCGGCTGGCGGGGACTACCAACCCGTTGAAGACCCGGACGCAGCTATTCAGGTCCCCCGGACGAGCTGTCATGGCAAAGAAATTCGGCGCATCGTCGTCGTCGGTGCGCGCCGCGTCGATCCGGATGATGCAAAAGCCACGATGAAGCTCCGGACGGGCGACACGTGCACTGACCCTGCGGTCACCCGTGACGCCAAGGCCCTGTGGAACATGGGGTACTTCGACGACCTGCAGATCGAGGCCGATCCGCTCGGCGCGGGGATCAAGCTCACGGTTCGCGTGATCGAACGCCCCGCGATTCACAAAGTGATCTACGAAGGAAGCGACGAAGTCGACGAGGATGATATCGACGAAACGATCACGCTCGAGCCCGGGACCATTCTCTCGGTCCCCGACGTGGAGGCGCAGGCCGATGCCGTGCGCCAACTCTACTCCGAGGAGGGTTTCTTTCTTGCGGAGGTCAAGTACGAGCTCAGACGCGTTCCCGGCGACAGCAACCAAGTAGACGTGGTCTTCAAGATCGATGAGGGCGCCGAGGTCGAGGTGCGGCGCATCACGTTCGTCGGCAACGAGCAGCTCCCGGCGGACGAGCTTCTCGACGTCATGCAAACCAACGAGACCGGCATGTTCTCGTTTCTGAGCGATCGCAACAAGTTCAGCCGCTCCGCGTTCGACGAAGACCTGACCCGAGTCCAGGCCTGGTACTACGACCAGGGCTACTTGATGATGCGCCCAGGACGCCCGACTGTGGAGCTCACGCCCGACCGGGCATACGTCGACATCACGATCCCCGTCGAAGAGGGCCCACGCTTTCGAATTCGCGAGTTCGAAATCATGGAAACCGACGGCGCGGGCAACGAGGTCGAGACCCTCGCGCCGAAGGGCGAGCTCCGCGAAATGGTGAGGCTCAAGTCCGGCGACTGGTTTAGCCGGAGTAAGATCGCCGGGGGGATCGAGGGGATCAGCCGAACCTACCGAGACTCGGGGTACGCATTGGTGGAAATGGTGCCCGCGACCGATCTCGACGAAGTCAATCACTTGGTCGACGTCACCATCAACATACTCCGAGGCCCACTGGTGTACATCGAGCGCATCCACGTGCGCGGCAACACCAAGACCCGGGATGCGGTCATCCGACGAGAGTTCCGACTGAGCGAGGGCGACCTCTACAACCAGAGCAGGATCGAGGACGGCAAGGCCCTCGTGACCCAGCTTGGTTACTTCGAGCGGGTCGACGTCTCCGAGGAAGAGGGCACCAGCCGCGACCAGATGGTCATCAACGTCGAAGTGGCCGAGAAGCCGACGGGGACCTTTCAAGTCGGCGCCGGGTT
>JBAVOF010000262.1:0-2463 GCA_049691835.1 Polyangiales bacterium | reverse complement strand
GTCCGAATCGCTACTCTCGTTCAACTCGCTCTCCCCGCCTGACAATAGGCGCCCCCTGTGTCGGTGCAAGCGCCTTGGTCCGGCCGACCGTCGTCTCGGGCGGTGCTAGCATTCCGCCATGGCACATGCACCAGAGGCCGCGCCTATCGCGTTTCTTTCGGATGTGCACGGAAATCTCGTAGCCCTCGAGGTCGTGCTGGCGGAGCTCAGGCGCCTCGGTGTCAAGCGCTACTTCATCGCAGGTGACCTGCTCCTGGGTGGCACCGAACCACTGCAGGTGTGGCATCGCCTACAAGCGTTGGGAGCGATCTGCACCCGTGGCCCGTCGGACATGGCGCTGGGCTCGATCGATCCGGGCAGCCTCGTGCCCATGGACGAAGAGCAACGTCGACAGGCGCGGCTGTTTGCGGAAACGCGCGCGTCGATCGGCGATCTCGTCGCAGAGCGGCTGCGGCGCCTGCCAGAGCAGCACCGGATACCCCTGGTCGACGGACGGGAGGTCTTGATGGTACACGGCTCCCCCGCCGACGCTCACCGAGAGATCAGTCACGACATGAGTGATGAGGAGATTCTCGAGCTGCTCGATGACGACCCAGCCGACATCATCGTCTGCGGTTCCACCCACGTCCCGTTTCAGCGTACGGTCGACGAGTACCACATCGTCAACGTCGGGTCGGTCGGGGCCGCACCCGAAGGACAGATCGCACACTATACGGTTCTGACACCGGGAATGAGCGGCGCCGATGTCCTGCAGGACTGGGTGAGCTACGAGGAACCCGATGCTTCCTAGCCGGCTGCAACTTTCGGCTCGTCGGGCTCCTCGGTGCGCGACCGCAGCATCTCTACTCGGCGCACGTGCCGCTCGTCGGCGTCCAGGACTACCACCCGATATGGGCCCGCCAATAGAGTCTCGCCGATCGCGGGTACTTGGCCGGCCAAGTGGACCAGCATGCCTCCGAGCGAATCGAAATCGCTCTTGTCTTGGCAGATCGCCTCGCCCAGGTGCTCCTCCAAGTCGTACACCGATATGCCAGCGTCCACGAGATATTCACCTGGCGCGCGCTCGTAGACGAGCGGAGCCTCTTCATCGTGCTCGTCCTGAATCTCGCCGACGATCTCCTCGACGATATCTTCGAGCGTCACGATGCCAGCGGCTCCACCGAACTCGTCTACCACGACTGCGAGATGGGACCGCCGACGCTGCATCTCGCGAAGCAGCACGCCAATCTTCTGACTCTCAGCTGCGAAAAAAGCCGGCTTACGCACCACATCCGACAAGAGGATGCTGGAGGCGTCGGACGTGTTGCGCACCACGTGAAAGAGGTCTTTGGCGTACAAGACGCCTTCGACCTGATCGATCTGACCTCGATACACCGGGTAACGGCTGTGGCCCGACTCGATGACGCTCGCCAGCACCTCATCGATGCTGGTGTCGATGTCAAACGCCACCACCTGCGTGCGCGGAACCATGATCTCTCGCGCAACCGTGTTCTTGAACTCGAGCACGCTACGGAGCATTCGGGCGTGCTCTTCCTCGAAGGTCCCGGTCTCTTGACCTTGACCGATGACGTGTCCGACCGTCAGCTCGGCGAGGCGACTCGAGTCGTCATGCTGCACCTCCGGGACGAGCCGCACCACCAGCTCGTTGATCCAGTTCAAGGGCGCAGCAAGTGGCGTTAGCAGCAGATCCACTGGCCTCAACCACTTCCAAATGCGTAACGTGGCTTCTGCCGACCGCTGACGAACGACCGCACCGGCAATCGTCGCCACTATCGCGAACGTTACGGATGCGCCGACCACGCCGAGGAGGGCGATCGCAGGACCGTGCTCCTCGACCAACCAGAGCGCCACGAACGCGGCAGCCAAGCCCACGCTGAGCACTCTGCCCAGCAAGAGACGCGCGTGTACGCCGCGCAGATTCTGGAGAACCCGCTCTGCAACCTTGGCGTTGCGGCCGTCGGCTTCCTGCAGAGCGCGGAGGCCCGCTTCACCGAGTGAGTGAAAACCCACGCTGACGACGGCGAGAAGCGCGCCCAAACCGACGCCACCAACGAGAGCGGCGGCTAACTGTATACTTGGAACGTCCAAGACTTTGTGCGCTTTCAGACTACCGAGGACCGCTTTCGGTGGCAACCGCTGCGCTCATCCATCGCCACGCTGGTCCCGAAGAGCCCGAATTCGTAAGCGAAGTGCGTTCAGCCGGATGAAGCCGGTCGCATCCTGCTGGTCGTAGACCTCGTCGGCCTCGAAGGTGGCGAACTCGGGATCGTAGAGTGTGTTCGGGCTTCGGCGGCCCACGACCTGGGCGTTGCCCTTGTAGAGCTTGAGGCGGGCCTCTCCGGTGACGTCTTTCTGGGCTTCGTCGATGAGGGTCTGGAGCATCTCACGCTCTGGCGCGAACCAGAAGCCGCGATAAACGAGCGAAGCATACTCTGGGATCAGGCCGTCGCGAATTCGCAACAC
>JBAVOF010000261.1:0-2917 GCA_049691835.1 Polyangiales bacterium | reverse complement strand
GTCTTGTTCTTCTTCTCAGTGACTGTATTCGCGCTCGCCCTCGCGTTTCGGGCATTGGAATCGCGCCGGTGGAGCTGATCGATGTCATCCAAAGTTCAAACACGCGCCGCTAGCGAATCGTTGATCTTTCTCGCGTTCGTGGGCGGTGCCTTGATCCTTCTCAACGTACTCGCCGCTTACTTGCCGTCCCCCCGCATCGACCTGACACAGAACCGGCTCTTTTCCTTGGCCGAGGGCTCCGAACGGCTCGCGGCGAGCCTGAAGGACCGTCTGGAGATCACCGCATATTTCACGGAGAATCTGCCTCCCCCGTTTAACGCCACCGAGCGCCACGTACGCGACCTGCTCTCGGAGTACGCGGCAGCGTCGAACGGGCGAATCATCGTGCGGTTCGTCAATCCCAACGACGAGGCGAAGCAACAGGCAGCGCGCGCCGATGGCGTGCAACCGGTCGCACACCAGAAGATCGAGGAAGATCAGGTCGCGGTCGTCGAGGGCTATCGGGGCATGGTGCTGCACTTCCTCGATCAAACTCGCACCATCCCGGTCATCCAAGATACGACTGGGTTGGAGTACACCATCACCTCCGCGATCAAAGAGTTGGTCGGTGAGCGAAAGCCAATCGGTCTGGTCCGCGGTCACGGCGGTCCCACACTCCAACAGGGGTTGACCAGCCTGAGCTCCGTTCTGACGTCGTATGACATTCGCGAGGTCGATGCATCGCAGGAGATCGATCCGAGCCTCGCTGCGCTCTTGATCATCGGCCCGCAGGAGCCTTTCAGCGACGACGAACTTCGGCGGATCGACCAGTACGTGATGCGTGGTGGCTCGCTAGGCATCTTCGGTGGGACGCTTTCGATCGATCTCGGCGGTGAAACCGGGCCGTCGGGCAGACCGGTGAGCTCGCGTCTCGATGGCCTCATCGGCCCCTGGGGCGTTCGTATGGAGTCGAAGCTGGTGGCCGATGCTCGATGCAGCCGTGCTCCGATGCGTGGCCCGATGGGCCTGCAGGTGCTGGTGCCCTATCCTCCGATTCCGGTCCTGCAGCTCGACGAGGAACAGCTGGCTCATCCCGTCATGTTTCGCCTGGCCTCACCGATGCTGCCGTTCGTCTCGCCACTCGAGGTCGGGAGCGCCGCGGATGGCGTTCAAATCACCGTGCTCGCGCGGTCCTCCGCGGACTCCTGGACGATGTCGGGCGCGAACATATCCCTCGAGCCTCGTAACCCCCGGGATTGGGAGATGAGCTCCGAGGCCGGGCCGTTCGACCTGATGGTCGCCATCGAAGGCAAGGTGCCCTCCGCATACGTGGCACCGATGGACCAAGAGACCAGCACCGCGATTCAAGCCCCGCCGATCGCCGAACGAGACGTTCGCATTCTGATCACGGGAACCAGCGCGTTCCTCGACGACAGCTTCTTGCCGCCGCGCCCACCGCAGGGCGAGGTTCAAATGAACGCGGCTCTCGCCCTCGGGCTGAACGCGATCGACTGGCTTGCGGCGGACTCGGACCTGATCGCGATTCGCGCGAAGACAATCGAGGAGCCGGCGCTCGACATCCCAGATTCGGTGCTCGCCGCTGAAGGCACGGCGCTCGCCGCCGCCGAAGAAGGTGACGAAGCGGGCGTCGAGTCGGCTCTCTCAGAACGCAAGGCCGCGATCGAGCACTGGGATGCCAAGAAGCGCGGATATCGCTGGATCAACACGCTCGGAATCCCGTTCCTCGTGGTGTTGTTTGGGCTGTTCAGGTGGCGGCAACGCTTGAACAAGAAAAAGACACTCACACTCTAGTCAAGGGGAAGACTCGCAATGGAATGGCGAAGGAACCGTATTGCGATTGGAGCTCTCGCGTTTTTCGTTTTACTCGGCTTGACGCTGTGGGCGGCGAACAGCCGGAACCGGCCGGCAAGCGACGAGGGCGAGATCCCCAGGATCGAGCTCGAGAAGGGCGCGATCACGACACTCGAGATCACCAGACCTCCGGATGACCGAGTCGTGTTGACCAAGGTCGACGGCAGCTGGCGCGTGAAGGAGCCAGTGGACGCAGCCGCAGACCAGAACAACGTCGACTCGGCACTCAATCGTTTGGGTGACCTGAAGATAAGGCGCATCGTGTCGAGCACGGCCGACAACTACGTTCGGCTGCAAGTGGACGACGCGAGCGCGGTACAGGTCGTCGCAAAGGCCGGGGAAAACACTGTCGCTCGACTCAAGATTGGCAAGTACGGTGATGGGATCACGATGATCCGCATCGACGACCGCGAGCAGGTTTTTGGGGCCAGCGGCTCGCTCCGGTACGCATTCGATCGCGAGCTCAAAGCCTGGCGGAACCGACAAGTCGTCAATGTCAGCGCTGGCGACGTTGAGTCGATTCGGTTCGCAAGTGGCAATGGGATCTTTCTGTTTCAGAGGGAGGGTGAAGGCTGGACCGCCCTCGAGGGTCAGAAAGCCCTGGGTGAGTTCGATTCCAAGCAGGTGACCGGCAGGGTATCGACCGCCGCCCGGCTTACCGCGTCGGACTTCGCCCCGGAAGAGACGTCTGCGGCGAGAGCGGGGCTGACCGAGCCAACAGCAACGGTGACGATGACGTTGACGGGGGATTCAGACGCCATCGTCCTAGAGCTCGGCGACAGCGCCGATCCGTCAAACGCGCGCTATCTGCGTCGACAGGGCGATCCCACGATCTACCTGGTATCCCAACACCTGGCCGAGCGGCTGCAACCGGGCCCGACGGCATTCGAAGCCCCGAAGGCACCCCCAGTGTCTCCCCCGGCGATGCCGAAGGCGCCACCGGGTGATATGCAACAGCCCCAGCTTCCTCCGGAAGTGATGAGGCAACTGCAAGAACAGATCCGAGCGCAGCAGCAACAGCAATAGCCATCCTAGTTGCCCGCGCCGAGCCGCCAGCCCCCGACGA
>JBAVOF010000260.1:0-4899 GCA_049691835.1 Polyangiales bacterium | reverse complement strand
GCTCCTTGGTGGCATCGGGACCCCAGGTCGCCGTGAACGCGAGCGGCAACGCGGTGGCGGTCTGGGCCCATTCCAACGGCGTGCGCTCTGACATCTGGTCCAACCGCTACACGCAGGGTGGCGGCTGGGGAGTCGAGGGACGCATCGAAACCAACGACGCGGGCGCGGCATCGGCGCCGCAGGTCACCTTGGACGCCAACGGCAATGCGGTGGCGGTCTGGCAGCAGTCCGACGGCACTCGCTTCGACATTTGGTCGAACCGCTACACGACAAGCGGCTGGGGCCGCGCCGAGCGAATCGAATTCGACGACCAAGGTGACGCGGTGACCCCCCAGCTCGGATCGGACACCTTGGGCAACGCGGTGGCGGTTTGGGTCCGGTCGGCTGGCACGCGCGAGGTTTGGGCCAACCTCTATACAGGCAGCGGCGGATGGGGCACGGCCGAACGCATCGACGCCAGCAACACCACCGACGCGCGTGAACCGCGGTTGGCGGTCGATCCAAGCGGCAGCGCGGTAGCCGTGTGGAGGCAATCGGGCGGCGGCGGCGATAGCATCTGGTCCAATCGCTACACGCCGGGCGACGGATGGGCGGACGCGCAGCGGATCGATTCCGAGACGGCGGGGACGCGCCCCGACGCCGAGGTCGCGATCGATGCCGATGGGGATGCGACAGCCATCTGGAGTGTAGGAGGCAGTCCGGGCGCAGGGATCTGGTTCAACCGAATGGAATAGGAAGGTTAGAGTTGCTCCGAAGCCGATGGCTCAGGGGGCCTCGACGTAGTAGCTGCCGAAGGCGACGAACATCTCGTCGTCCGTGGTGATCCCTCCGACCAGGGGGCACGCGTCGCACAGTCCCCCCGCGCCGCATGTCGCGTCGTCACCGCCACATAGAGCGCCTTGCTGATCACCGCCTAGACAGGCGCGCTCCGACGGCGTGCATCCGCAATGTGCGAATTCGTTGCTGCAACTCGGCGAATCGGGACGAATGGAGTTACGCTTGACCTCGGATGCATCGTCGGCGCCGTTGTCGTACCTTGCGCACATCTTGATCGTCCGCTCCGCGGTAGCTGCGCCATCCAAGCTGCGTGGGGGATCGTAGGACTCCTCCACCGGGTCGGAGTAGAGCCGACTCTCGTAGTCGGGAGCTTTCGATGGAACGGCACAGCTCAATGTGCCGTGGCATCGGTCATTCGGCGGAAGCCACATGCGGAAGAGATCGCCCCGCTGATGGAAGTGAGAGGTCAGCGTCATGAGGCGCGTGTGCTGGGGGAGCGTGAAGGTCGCACACACCTCGTTTTTTTCGAACGGAGCGATCGTCCCCATCCCGAATATCTCGGCGGAAGCGAAGATCTGCTCCCGCTCCCAACGGCGTTCGCTTCGTGGAGCGAAGGTCAGGTTGATCCACTGCTCCACGGTCGTATCGGTTAGCGTCAAATTGAAGGCATGGCTGTTCCAAACCACGAAGCCCTTCAATGGCAGGAGGGCGTAGACCCCGGAGAGCGGCTCCTCGATGAACGTCGACTCCTGTGCTGTGATCAGCCGCTTGCGCGTCAGGGAGTCGCCCGTCGCGCCTGCGCCGAAATCGAAGTCGCTGGGCCCATAGAAGTAGCCGATGCACGCCAGCGTGCTTTGCACAGGGGTCGCACACGCCGAGCGCTCGCCACATTGGTCGTCGAGCGGGTCGCATGCCTCGCCGTTGCGCTCGCCGCCAAGGCATTCCCACCCGAACCACTCGCCGCCGTTTGGATCGGATTCTGGCGTGTAGATCGACGTGATGCTGTGGTGCGACTGACCGTCTTGAGCGAGCTCGCTTCGCCGGAAAGCAAAGCACTCTCGTCCAGGGGCGAGCTCGCCACAGGGCACCTTGGCATCCGCGGGGACCTCGTCGGACACGTCGTAGTACGTGACGAAGCAAACCTCGTCCTCGCTCTCGGCGGGCAGCGACCATGCACCCGAATAGAATTGAAGGCCCTGGTCGGGCTCGGGCGCGGGCAGCGGGGTGATCTTATTCGGTTGCGCCTCGAAGGTTCCCTCACAGGCGAGGCGCTCCAGCGTTCCCTTGACGACGCCCTCGGCGCGCGCGCCACCGCGAATCCAAAGGCGCACCGCCTCGAGCTCCTCCGGAGACAAGGGATCGGCGTCCACTGGCATCGCTTGGCCGAGTGGACCGAGGTCCGTTCCCTGCACGCCGGCCTGCAACTTCAAGTACAAGACGCTCAAGTCTTGGTCCCCCGGAAAGACACGCTCCATGCTGGGGTCGATCGAGCTCGGCGTGCGAACCAAGGCCGCGTGAGAGGACTCCGCCCGGAGGTCGAGGCCGCCTTGCATGGACTCCCCGTGACAAACCGATTGCGTGCATCCCTTGGCCTCGAAGATCGATTGCTGAAGGGTCGCGTAGGTGCTGTCGAAGCACTCCAAGGGTGCGGTGGTGGCAGCGCCATCGCTGCCGCACGCGGACAACGCTGGGAGCAGGAACAGGCCCAGCAGCCAGCGTTGCCTTGGTTTGGAAATCGAGCGCGAGGATGAGTCATTCATCACAACCTCCGAGGAGCCTCAGGGGGCAGGGGGATCACAGTTCATGCTGCCGTAGGTCCGGAAGCCCTCCCGTACGGGGACTCGGATGCTGTTCGCGGTGTCGCCGGGCCAACCCCAAGAGGGCCCGTGGCAGTCGCCGATGGCTCCGCTGAGCTCGAACTGCTGCTCACCGGGGATCACGTTCGTAAAACCGCCCTCCGCAAACGGGAACCGCGAATACACCTGTGCAAAGGACGTCGTCGCTTCGAGGTCGATGCTGTACTGCTCGGTCGCTGCGTCGAAGTAGAACGCTTGGCCGACCTCGTCGATGGTCGAGCCGACAGGTTCGAACGTCACGCCTGCGAGACCCACACCCGTGTTGGCTACGAGCCCGACTATTCCGCCCTCCCATGGATACGCGGGGTCCAGCCCGAGTTGCTCCGCGGCGATCGCTTCGAGCTGCGCGTCGGGGTACATGAGAAAGGTCAGAGGGCCCGAATTGTAATAGCTGCCGCCGAACGGGTTTTCTCCGATCACCCCTCCGCTTATCCATGAGCCGTAGTCTTCCTTTTCCATCGAGAAGGTCACCTCCTCGTTGGTCGGAAACTCGAGCGCTGCCCTCCCGCTTGCGTTCGTCAGGACGCAGTTCTCGGTGTCTGCATACGCGACGCAAAGCCTCACGCCCTCGAGCGGAGGATCGTCACCCTCAGGGTTGTTCTCGAGAAACCTATAGAGCGCGAGGGCGGTGTCGGCACCTCCGGTCCCACCGACGCCTCCGGTCCCACCGACGCCTCCGGTTCCACCGCTGCCGCCAACTCCACCGGTACCTCCAGTGCCGCCGGTACCACCATCGCCTTCTAGATCACTACATCCGACGATCGGAGCGACGAGCAATCCGAGCAGGCACGCCCAACGCGAAACCAGGCACGTCATATGTTTGAGCTTCCGCATGATAGCTTCTCCTCCCCGGAAAGGCTCCGGTCGATCACTGCTAACGCACGCTTCGTGCCAACCAAAACTCCCAATGGTTTCGTGGTTGCGCCTGGTTCAAAGCCACCGATCGTCGTCGGCCGTCGACAATCAGTGCCGGCGAGCGACAATCACTGCACCTCAAACGCACCCACGTCGCACCTCGTGCCGCCGGGTCGTGGCTCACCGCGCTGGTCCTCGTCTACGCCGCAGGCATCTGCGGGAATCAAGTCGATGGCGACACTGCCCGGGAGCAGTGCATGCGTCATGGTCAGGCCGCCATTGTCCCGTAGCGGTCCTAGCTTCAGGCCGTCCGCGCTGACGTCGACCTGGTCGGTCGCTTGGTCGAAGCTGCACGTGCTGTCCGGACTTTCGACGTTGTAGCCGTCGGAGATGATGTGCCCGGCACACGCACCGTCAACCAAGCTGTGTGCGATCGCGGCGACGTTTGGCGGCTGGAACCCCGAAGAGTGCACGAAAATTTGGTGTCCGAAGTCCCCGGCAGTGTGCCCGGATACCGTGCTGGAGATCAGCGCCAGCGTAGCGCTGGAGCACTCGCCAAGACCGCCACAGCGCTCCTGCAACCGAATCCCGCAATTGGCATGTCCCGACACGGTGCTGTTGACTATCGTCATTGCTCCGCCCGCGCTCTCGATGCCGCAGTTGGCGTTCCCCGACACGGTGCTGTTGGCGATCGTCACGGTGGCTCCGAGGGCCCACAAACCCGTCCCTCGGCTACCCGAAACGGTGCTGTCGGTCAGCGTCATAGCTCCCTCAGCAGCCCAGACACCGTACAAGTCACCCCCAGTCACTACGAAGCCCCGCAGCTCCGTCGTTGCAGCCGACACGAAGACAGCGAACCCGTCGCTACCGTCCACCGTCAGGTTGCCCTCGCCGTCGAGAATCAGGTCCTTGTCGATGACGATTGGCGCCTCGGTCACAACGGTCTGCGGTCCGTCGCAATCAAACGTGTACGGTCCGCCTCCGGCGGCAACGGCGTTACGGATGCCCTGCTCGGTGCAGGGAAGTATCGAGGTCGTTAGCTCGCACGCACCGGACTGACAGGTTCCTCCTGCGCACGGTGTTCCGTCGTCCACGGATGTTGGAGTGGGGCAGCCACCCACAGGTTCGCATGGCTCCTCCGTCGTGCAGTCACTTCCGTCGCTACAGTCCACCGGGACATTGCTGCACGTGCAGTTCCAGACATCATGCGTGCACACATTGCTGTCGTCGCAGTCTTCAGGGCTCTGGCATTCGGGCATGCCGCCTGTGCCACTGGTTCCCGCCGAGCCACCGATGCCGCCCGTTCCGGCAGAACCGCCGACTCCGCCGGTTCCCGCCGAACCACCCGTTCCGGCGGAACCACCACCACCGCCGCCGCCCTGGGTCTCACCGCAGCCGACGACCGCAACAA
>JBAVOF010000259.1:0-2022 GCA_049691835.1 Polyangiales bacterium | reverse complement strand
AACCGTACCCGTACACACAGGACGGCAGTCGCATGTGGGATGGGGACACGCCGTGGATCGAACCAATCGTCGGCGCGGCAGCCATGGCGGGCGCGACCAGTTCCATCTTCTTCTACACGAGCGTCGTGAAGCTACCCGTGCGTCATCCGGTCTTGGTAGCCAAACAGGTGGCGTCGCTGGCGGCGATTTCCAACAATCGTTTTGGTTTTGGTTGTGGACTTGGTTGGCTTCCTGAAGAGTTCAAGTGGTGCGGCACAGACTTCGAGACGCGCGGAAAGCGCATGGACGAGTGCCTCGAGATCCTCCGTTTGATTTGGGGTGGCGGCATGGTCGAGTATCATGGTGAGCACTACGAGTTCGGCAAGATTCAGATGAGCCCGGCGCCGTCTAAACCGATCCCGATCTACATCGGCGGGCACACGAAACCCGGTCTCCGCCGCGCCGCGAAGTACGGCGACGGATGGTCTTCCGCCATGCTCACGTCGAAACGGCTCCTCGAGCTGATCGCCGAAATTGAGCGCCTTCGGAAGGAGTACGGTCGCGGCGAGCTGCCCATGGAGTACCAGGCGGTGGTCACCGACGTCTGGGACGCAGATGGGTTCAAGCGCCTTGAAGACGCGGGTGTCACCGACATCATCACCGTCCCTTGGCTCATGTACGGGACTCCCATGGTGGGAGGTTCCTTGCAGGGGCGGCTCGATGGCTTGAACCGGTTTGCAGACACTGTTATCGCCAAGATGCAATGATCACCACGCCGCCGATTTTGCGACATGCGAGCCGCCGACCAGTGTCCGAGCCGGAGGCCTACCAGTTGAGCCTGCTCGACAGCAGCGCGCTCAGCGCCGCAGCCCGGGCGCGTCGCGACCGCGCTTGGGGGAAGACACTGACCTTCTCTCCGAAAGTGTTCCTGCCGATCACCAACCTGTGTCGTAACCGGTGCGACTACTGCTCATTCCGCCGCTCGCCCGGCGACCCTGGCGAATGGACGATGAGCCCGAGCGAAGTTCGTGCATGGCTACAACGTGCGCGAGAAGAAGGTTGCGTCGAAGCGCTGTTCTGTTTGGGCGACACTCCCGAAACCGGTTTCCGTGAGTACCGTGGCTTGCTTCGATCCTGGGGTCATGAGCGGACGGTCGACTACCTGCGCTGGGCGGCAGAAGAGGCGTTGGCAGCCGGTCTCTTGCCGCACACCAATGCCGGAATCCTAACGCGTGACGACATGGTCTCCTTGAGACCGGTGAACGTCAGCCTTGGATTGATGCTCGAGAACGTGAGCGACCGGCTCTGCGACAAGGGAATGCCGCATCATCGAGCGCCCGATAAACGCCCAGCCAAGCGCATACAAATGACCCGGGAGGCTGGCGAGTTGCGAATCCCATTCACGTCGGGGTTGCTGATCGGAATTGGGGAGACGGTCGCCGAACGCGTCGACACGATCCTCACAATTCGGCGCTTGCATCGCGAGTTCGGCCATATCGGCGAGGTCATCGTTCAGAACTTTCGATCTCATCCCGACACGCCGATGCGCTCGGTGGCGGATCCAAGCTCGGACGAGCTCGTCGCGACCATCGCGCTGGCAAGGTTGATTCTCGACGATGAGATCAGTGTCCAGGCGCCCCCGAATCTAAGCCCGGCGTCGACGGCCGCGCTCATTCGCGCCGGGATCAACGACTTCGGTGGTATCTCGCCTGTCAGCGCCGACTACATCAACCCGCGCCACCCCTGGCCCAACTTGGATCGGCTCCGGGAGGCCTGCGAGGAAGAGGGCTTTCGACTCGAGCCGCGACTCCCGGTATACCCCTCCCACCTGAAAGCGCCGGGTTTCGTCGATCCATCCTTGCGTGTCCGTATCGATAGGCTTCAAATGGAGCTCGCTACCCCATGACGACCGCCCTCGAAACCTGTCTTCAACCGGTATCGCCGGACATTAGGGCCATTCTCGAGCGAAGCCTTTCCGGGCGCCAGGTCAGCGTCGACGAGGGGATCACCTTGAGCGAGGCGCGGGGCCGCGATCTTCATGCC